>DYON01000024.1 GCA_020720525.1 Acetofilamentum sp. | reverse complement strand
GACCACTGAACACTGACCACTGACCACTGACCACTGAAAACTGACTACTGAATACTGACCACTGAAAACTGACCACTATAAACGTAATCAACAAAAACAATACAACCATGGAATTCAGAATCGAAAAAGACAGCATGGGCGAGGTAAGAGTACCTGCCGAAGTGTACTGGGGAGCACAAACACAGCGTTCGAAAGACAATTTTCGCATTGGCGGAACCCTGATGCCCACCGAAATTATCGAAGCGTTTGCCATTCTTAAAAAATCGGCTGCGCTGGTCAATATGGAATTGGGTAAACTCGACAACGACAAAGCAAAACTTATTGCTCAGGTATGCGATGAAATTTCAGACGCAAAGCTAACCGATCAGTTTCCGCTGGTGGTGTGGCAAACCGGCTCGGGCACCCAAAGCAATATGAACCTAAACGAAGTGATTGCCAATCGTGGTCATGTGATAACAGGCGGCAAACTCGACGATGCTAAAAAAGTGCTTCATCCCAACGACGATGTAAACAAAAGCCAAAGTAGCAACGATACTTTCCCCACTGCTATGCATATTTCGGCCTACAAAATGCTGGTACAGCATACCATTCCAGCTATCGAGAAATTGCGCGATGCGCTCAAAGCCAAAAGCGATTCGTGGATGACCATAGTGAAAACTGGTCGCACGCACCTGATGGACGCCACACCGCTCACGCTGGGTCAGGAATTTTCGGGCTATGTGTCGCAACTCGAGCATGGTATGCGTGCATTGAAAAATGTTCTTGCACATTTGAGCGAACTGCCACTGGGCGGCACTGCTGTTGGAACTGGACTCAACGCTCCCAAAGGCTACGATGTGAAAGTAGCCGCCAAAATTGCCGAACTCACCCAGCTTCCGTTTATCACAGCCGAAAACAAATACGAATCGCTTTCGGCTCACGACGCCATTGTTGAAGCCAGCGGCGCTTTGAAGACTGTTGCCGTAAGCCTTATGCATATTGCCAGCAATATTCGTTTGTTGGCTAGTGGCCCACGTTGTGGAATCGGCGAAATTATGCTACCCGAAAACGAACCAGGCTCGTCTATCATGCCCGGAAAAGTGAATCCAACCCAACCCGAAGCGGTCACCATGGTTTGTGCACAGGTGATTGGTTGCGATGCGGCTATCAATATTGGTGGTATGGGCGGGCATTTTCAGCTCAACGTTTTTATGCCCGTGATGATTTACAACTTCCTGTTTGCAGCACGCTTAATTGGCGACGCATGTCATTCGTTTACCGATAATTGTGTGGTGGGCATAGAACCCAATTTGGCTGCCATCAAAAAGAACATGGAAAGCTCGCTGATGCTTGTAACGTCGCTCAATACACATATTGGCTACGACAACGCAGCAATTATTGCCAAAAAAGCTCACAAAGAAGGCAAAACCCTGCGCGAAGCTGCCATCGAAACTGGCTTGGTGAAACCCGAAGATTTTGATGTGTGGGTCGATGCTTCTAAAATGGTGTGACAAACATTATTATGAAAATAAATTTCAACTTTATAGAATCAAAGGAAAAGTATTTGTTTTTCTTTTTGTTTTTTTTGGTATGGATTTATATTTTTTTGAGGGCTGCATGGTCGCCCATTACACATGATGAGGCTGAGACTTTTTTTATCTATATCCAGCCTGGAAAATTCATTCCGCCCGATGCATATCCCGATGCCAACAATCATTTGCTGAATTCGTTGCTGACATTTATATCGTATAAGTTGCTTGGAAATTCGCTCATTGCCTTGCGTTTACCAAATGTACTAATCGCACTGTTGTATTTTTTCTTTATTTTCAGATTGTCAGGTTTATTGAAAAACCGTATGAACAGATGGGGTTTTGTGTTATCGATGGTCTTTTGTCATTTCATAATTGAATTTTTCGGTTATGCTCGTGGCTATGGGCTTTCAATGGCTTTTCTGACAGGTGCTTTATATTATCTGATTCAGTTCTATCGCAAGTCATCATTTCGCTATTCTGCGCTGGTCATTGTTTTCATGATACCAGCACTTGCTGCTAATCTGACCTTGATTCACTCCTATCTGTTGATTCATTTTTTGCTGGTCTTTAATCTTATTCTGAATTTTAAAAAGCATAAACAAACCACAGTCATTGGTACACTTGCTTTGCAGCTTCTTGCCGGTGCACCAGTATTCTACATTCTTGCAAAATATTCTTTAACGCTTCGGAGTGTGGGGGCATTGTATTATGGAGGCATAAATAATTTTTGGGATTCAACGCTGGGTACATTATCTGCTGTTCTCTTCAGACCATTGCCCCAATTACTGTGTTTTTTGTTTGTAGCAGTTTTTGCAGCCGCTCTCATTATTTTTATTTTCATAGTTGTTAAAAAATTTATTTTCAAAAAGGAAAATCTATTTTATTTTATTTTTCCGTTTTTACTTGGTGGAAATCTCGTTATGACCTTTATATTATCTCGATTTTTCGGGGTAAACTATCCTGAAGACAGAGTGGCTATGTATTTTATTCTCCTGTTTACTGGCACAATATTTTTTCTCTGCGATACAAGCCTGGTTTCATCGAAGCGTTGGAGAATACTGCTTTTTACTCCGTTTGTACTGATTATTGTACAGTTTTTTCTTTCGCTGAGTATCCGGTTCACAAGCTATACCCCTGAGTATCGTATCCCTGATGAGTTTTATCAGTATCTGATTGAGGAATCATCGAAACGCAATTTTCCGCCTGTTACAGAAGCGTATCGGCTGCACAGCACGGAATGGTATTTTATTCATGCTGCAAACCATGTAATTCCTTCGCCGCTTTCTTTTGCTGTGTATCCATCATCTTCGGCTGAATTTCTCATTACAGATGAACAAACATATTCCGGTGTAAACAATAATTACAACGAAGTCTTGTTTGATGATGCATCAGGTTTGTATCTTCTTCAACGTAAACAGCCTCTAAATCTATACCAAACAGCTTCTTGTGATACTTCGATGCTGAACGAAGATGTAATGGAGTATTTCAATATGCTTATTTTTGATGCTGATTCTATGAAATGCAGAAATGCACTATTTAACATCGAACTAAGTGTTTGTTCCCAACAGGAGCCTTTTCAGGCAGCTGTTATAGCCAAAGCTGTTTCGTCAGATGGTACTTCGCTTCGGGAGCAGGCATTCGAACTTGAACGTGTTCGGACTCAATGGTCTTGCAATGAAATGCAGGCGATTCGAACATCTATGTTGCTACCCGATCTGCCGGCAGGTACCACTCGCCTGATTGTATTCTTTTTCAATAAGGCAAAAAGTCCATTCACAATTGAAAAATCTTCAACAACGCTGTATATATATGATTAAGCTTTGTTGAAGTGCATTTTTTCAACACTACTAACCAACTAAAAAAATTATTGTTGTCTGGAAAAAAAATATGCTATTCGCTTTCATTATTAATGGTAGCAATTGATTTGAACATAAGCACGTGTTGTACTCCTACATCAAATGCTCAAAGAGCAAAACAAAAGCCTTTCTAAGGTGCAATTAGCACTGTTTTAATTTTGAAAAACAAAAGAACTTTCCTTCGGAAAAGTTTTTTTAATCGAAAATCATTTATTCTCCAGCGGGTTTTCGCAATAGTCGAGAAACAAAATATATACAGAAAGAGCTTCTTTGTAAATATTGGAGGGGTAAATACATTGGCCAGGGCGCTGCATCCCGGTTTGTTTGCTTTGCTTAAGGCTAAACAACACGGTATTGAAGTTAGGAATGGTTTCGTAGTAGCTCATCAACTCGCCTCTGCGTTTGTAGTAGGCGTTCACTTTTTCTTTTTCTTCTTTGGTTTTGCCAGTATAAACTTTGTTGAAGCGGGTACTTTTTTCTTTGTCGAAAAACTGCACTACACCCATTTGTTGTGGCAGCGATGCCAGCAGCATATTGATACTGTCGTTCGATTCGCGAACCCAAAACAAACGTTCTGCTTCCCATTTGTCTTCGTAGCGGAAACTAAGCATTGCTGTGCGGTTGTAAACGGCATTTTTTAAACTATCGGCACTTATATCGGCACAATTACTATTAAATAGAACATATTTTTCCAAAGAAAGTATTGTAATTGTAGTATCGTTTATTTCCATTTTCCATTTTTCGGGCAAATGGTCGTTAATATTTTTAAAAACTACATCGTGAGCCAAAATGCTATCTAATGGCATTGTTTGAGCATTCAATACAAACGAAATGCTTATGGTTGCAAAAAAGAGAACTAATTTTTTCATGGTGCTTATTTTTGAAGTTTGAGAACTGAACGCCAACAGTAAATTTCTTAAAGTTAAAAATGCCATTCCGCCCGATGGTGAAATGACATTTTCAAAGATTATTCCAAATTATACATTTAGCATAATAGGCATGATAAGCATTAAAACGTCTTCCTCATCCGAATTGGTTTCTTCGGGAATAAGCAAAGCTGCGCGGTTGGGTGCCGACAAGGTAATGGTAATGTTTTCGCAAGCAAGTGTACCCAAAATTTCGATAAAAAATTTCGAATTGAAACCAATTTCAATATCCGAACCATCATAAACACAAGTGAGGCGCTCTTTGGCTTCGTTCGAATAATCGATGTCTTCGGCCGAAATAAGAACTTCTTGTCCTTTGATATCGAAACGAACCTGATGCGAAGCCTGGTTGGCAAAAATAGCTACACGTTTAAGAGTATTGATAAGCGCATTGCGGTTGATAACAAGCTTGAAGTTGTTGTCTTTCGGAATCACACCTTCGTAGGCCGGATATTTCCCTTCGAGCAAACGGCAAGTAACTTGATAATTCTCAAAACGGAAAGCAACGTTGGTATTGTTGAACTGCGCATCAACTTCGCAATCGAAATTGGAAAGCAGGTTTTTGAGCAGATTCAATGGCTTTTTGTGAACGATAAACGAATAAGCTTCGTCGGCATGAACATCGTTGCGTCGGAAACGAACCAATTTGTGCGCATCGGTTGCAACAAAATTGGTATAGTCGGGGGTGATTTCGAAAAACACACCCATCAGCTGTGGACGAACTTCGTCGTTTCCACAAGCAAACAATGTGCTGCTGATAGCGTTTTGAATAACAACGCTATTTATTTTTAGGCTGCTAGCATTTTCGATGGCAGCAACTGTTGGAAAATTTTCGGGATTGTAGCCAGCCAAACGATAAACACCTTCACCAGCATTGATTTCAACTGCAAATGTTTCTTCATTTACATTAATGGTGATGGGAATGTTTGGAAACGTTTTGAGTGTTTCGAGCAAAACACGCGGTGGAATTGTTACTGCACCATTTCCGCTTACTTTGTCGGGAGTAAGAATTACCGTAGCACGGGTTTCGTTGTCGGTGGCAGTAATCAACAGTTTTTCATCCTCAATACCAATTAGAAAATTTTCAATAATGGGTATCAGGCTGTTGCTCGAAAGAAGACCGCTGATGTTTTGCAGTCCTTTGAGTAGTACATTACTCGAAATAATGAAATTCATAGCTTGAGTTTATTACGTTTGTGCAAAAATAGCGATTTTAGTTGAATAATCATTCACTCTTTTTAGAAAATTCGATTAAAACTGCTTACGTTGTCGTCTAAATTTTCCGGATTTTCGGTTTGAAAATTAAAATTGCCATAATGCCTAAGCAGAGAGCCAAACACAAAATACTGAGCAACAACCAAATCTTTACCATTCACAATTCCATACAGTCGTTCGGGATCGAATTCAATTGGGTCGCCCATAAGATTTACGCTTCCATCGGGTGCTTTTATACGAATAAGAGTGATGCTGTTCGATTTTCCCATGCGATCGGTTACAGTAATCAAACAAAATGGTTTCAACGAACGAATGCTATCTTGTGTTTCGGTTTTTATCTCGTTGAGAAACGATTCGAATCGCACATCGATAAATGCATTCAAATAGTTGATTACACGAACAGTATCAAGATTTTTTATTGGACCAAAAGCATCGTTTCCAACTGAAAAGTTGATATTGTCGGGATTTTCAAGAACAAAAGAGCGATCGGAAAATTGAGGGTAAACCACCGATACTTCTGCAATTTGTGGCAATTGATAGCTAAATACGCCATGATCGCGCCAATCTTGCACGCGTGGCGAATAACGTGGCTGAAGAAAACCTCTAAAGCCTGGAATATGACAAATAAAAGGCATTTCTGCATCATCCATCATCATATAGGTACCAGTATTGTCTTGTGTGGCAGCTCCAACATAATAGGTTCTGATTTTTTTCTCGTAAGGAAACAATTTTATTCCCACAAAATCGAACCAAAATACAGTTGCATATACTTCCACTTTATAAGCAAAACTCGATAATTGCTTTAAAACCATATCATGTTGAGTACGCGGAACTGGGCTTCTTACAGTTACATACATCAAGGTATAGAGAAGCTCTTGCATCATTTCGGGTTGTGCCGAATACTCATTGTTGAGAATCCATTCACCACTATCGCTGCGCGAAAGCAAAACCGAATTATTTTTTTTGTCGGCCAGAAAAATACGGGTAACCGAGGCCGTATCGTTGATTGCAAAATTCTTTTCGCCAGGATTTAGCGTTGTGTTGGAGCGATTTGCAATAAAAACAAACAATACCAACGCCACAATTATTGCTATGGGCAACCAAACATACCACTTTTTAATCCATTTCTTAATCATCCTTTTCTGGTTTTAAATTTTCTAAAAAACATCAGCAAGAAGCCAAATGCGATGATGGAAAATACTGGTCCCAAAACATTTACAAGCTGAATGCGAAGTCGATTCGAGGCAATAAGCGATTTGTCGAGCAATCTGATTTTGAGCTCGCGCGAACGAATCGAAAGTAAATTGGAGTCATCAACCAAATAATTCATGCAATTAAGAATAAAATCTTTGTTTCCATAGCTAATGCCTGTATAGCGGTCGTAACCAAGCGGATATGTCATGTATTGACCGTTGCGAACAACAAATTGATTTAGAATAATATCGCCGTCGGAAACAACAATCATTCGTGTTTTTTCGCCCAACTCGCGGTAGCCAATTTCTTTATCTTCGGCTATCTCGGGTGGAATTCGATTGGCAAAAACACTGGTGAAATTGCCTTCGAGCAAAACTGCCACAGGAATTTTTGATTTATTGAAAAAATCTTTGCTTGGTTGTTCGGTGAGTACATTCAGGCTTATAATTGCTGGAGTATTCAAAATGCGGCTCGAAGATGAAGTTGATAAAAGAACCGTTTTTTTAATACTGCTGTTGCCAATAGTATCGAGACCCGAAACAAATTCGAAGCGAATTGCATTCAGATTTTTTACAATGGGATGCCCGTCGGGATTTGAAATACTTGGAAAATAATACCAATTGTAATATTCAAACTGTGGTTGATCGCCTACTTGCCCAGTTTTTACGGGAATAGGGCAGCTGTTCATGTCGAGTAGCAAATTGTTGTTGATTCGCACACCATATTTAAACAGCATATCTTCGAGATTAACTTCGTTGGCAATTGCAACTGTTTCGGCACGCGATTGCAACGAATCCATATTGGTTGCAGTTCCATCAACCAACCACAAAACACGACCACCTTTCATGATAAACTGGTCGATAATAAATTTATCTTTCTCGTCATATACCGAATCGGGACCAGCTATAATGATTGCGTTGATGTCTTTGAGAGCATCGAGCTTCTGATTGATTTTAAGCCGTTTCACCACATAGTAGTCGGTCAAACTTTTGGTGATGTCTTCGGTCATCATGGCATCGGCTTCGCCGTGACCTTCAATAAACGCAATAGCTGGTTTTTCGCGAATAGTCAATCGGCGAATTGCATCAATTAGGTTGAATTCGAGACTTTCGAGCGATTCGTTAATCAAAATTTCTTTGTCGCTTTTCTGACCAGTTTGAATGAAATTGACAGACGTTTCGCGCGTTTTGTAAGTAACCAAAGCACAGGGCCAAATAACTCGTTGCTCGGTACTGGTGCTGCTTTGCTGACGGTCGATGGCAGGTTGTAAACCTTTTTCAACAAGCTCGTTGTAAAAATCGTTGAGAGTTCTTTTGTCTTTACCTTCCGATGGATCGATAAATTCATATTCAATATTAGACTTGTTGTAGGCCCTAAATTCGTCGAGCATTTCTCGAACCGAATTTTGAAGTTTTTTGTACGATGCGGGCAATTCTCCTTCGAGATAAATTTTAAAATAGACAATGTCGTCGAGACTTTTCAGGAGTTCTCGTGTATTTTCCGAAAGAGTGTAACGTTTTTCTTGAGTAAGGTCGAGACGAAAAAAACCGAGAGTGCCAGCCAAATTGAGAATTAATACAATAGCAAGGCCTCCCAATAGTCGAAGCAAACTGCGTTTGCGGTTTTGTGCCTGATTTTTTTTGTTACTCATAGCAATTACCATTTACGTTTTTCGAGAGAGATACGGGTTAGCATCAGAAAAATAGCTATCAGGCTAAGAAAGTATAAAAGATCGCGCGAGTCGATAACGCCGCGGCTCATCGAAACATAATGTTCATTGATTCCAATCGATTTCACAAACAATTCGGCTCCACCAAAAATGCCAATATCGTATATAAAATCAAACCCTAAATACATGAATGCAATTAGAAATATTGCCACCACAAACGAAACTATTTGGTTTTTCGATATCGATGACGCAAACATGCCTATTGCCAAAAAACTGCTGCCTAAAAACAGCAACCCAATATATGAACCATATATACCTCCAAAATCGATATTGCCTGTTGGAACAGCAAGTTGATAAACAGAGAAAAAATAGAAAAAAGTTGGCAACAACGAGAATACCAGAATTACCATTCCAGCCAGATATTTGGCGAAAATAATCTGAAACTCACTGATGGGCTTTGTCATGAGCAATTCTATGGTGCCCGTGTTGATTTCCTCGGCAAAACTTCGCATGCTGATGGCAGGCAGAAGAAAGAGAAAAACAAACGGAGATAGAATAAACAAGCCGTCTAAAGTGGCATATCCAAAGTCGAGGATATTGAAATTGTTGGGGAATACCCACAATATCAGCCCATTAACTGCAAGAAATACGCTGATGACTATATAGCCAATGAGCGAATGCAGAAATGAACCGATTTCTTTTTTGAAAAGTGCAAGCATTGTTGCTGAATTTTTTGTCTGTGCAAAGGTAAATAAATTCAGTATTGTCCGAGAAAAATTCGAAAAGACCTTGTTTTTATCATTCCGCAACCATTCTATTCTGTTGTGCTTATGTAATTGCCAAATTCATCGATTCGAAATATTCTATAAGAATAGCTATTTCGATTATTGAGCGGTTCTTTAATATTCGATACCTTTGCAAAAAAATCAACTATGGATTCTCAGTGGTACGAATTTGTGCTTTTACCTCTTCTGATTTTCTTTGCGCGTATTGCCGACCAAACTGTGGGTTCTTTGCGCCTCATTTTTCTTGCGCGTGGCATGAAACTTTGGGTTCCAATTTTGGGCTTTTTTGAGGTTATTATTTGGCTGCTTGCTGTTGGACAAATTATTGGCGATTTAACCAATTTTGCCGCAATTTTTGCTTACGGTGCCGGATTCGCAGCAGGTAATTATATAGGTATGGTCATCGACGATAAATTGTCGATTGGAACCGTTATTGTGCGCGTCGTTCCAAAAAAAGATGTTACCGAGCTGATTGCATATTTGACTTCGCAAAACTTTGGGCTCACCATTATGGATGCCGAAGGTGCGCGTGGCCCAGTGAAAATTGTGTTTTCCATTATTAAACGAAAAGATTTGCGTGCCTTCCTCGACGCTGTTAACCAGTTCAATCCAAATGCAGTTTATACCATCGAAGACGTTCGCACAGTTTCTGATGGAGTGTTTCGCAACCGACCCAAACGGTCTATTTTCAGCCTCAATAGCCGCCAAAGTAAGTAAAGAAGAATGCTGAAGACATTGTAGATACCGCAATTCATCGCGTCTTTTTAGTAGAGACGTTGCACTGCATCGTTTTATATATAAGGTAAGGAGTATTTATTTATCAATATACCACACGATACAATCATGCGGGAGCGAAAAGTCTAAATTTCACCAACCAATGTTTTATAATATTTTTCGAGCTCTTCAATTGCCTGGTAAATATGATATCGTGTTGCAATATGCTTTTTAGCTCCAATTGCCAGCTTGTTCTTCTCGTCTGGGTTTCGGTATAGCCTTTCAATGGCTTTTGCAATTGCTTTTGGGTCTTTGCGCGGAATCACCAAGCCACTTTCGCCATCAATCACCAAACCTCGATTGCCTGGAATGTTGGTAATAATGGGTGCTACACCAACACTCATAGCTTCAATCACCGATTTGCAAATGGCTTCGCCATAAATAGAACTGAGTACAAATACATCTGAACTTTTCACCAACTCAATCGAATCGCTGCGGTAGCCTGTGAAAATAATTCGGTCTTTTAAAGGACTTTTGTCAACCAGTTTTTTTATTTTGTCCGATTCGAGACCATTGCCAATCAACAAAATATACAATAAAATTTCACGGTCAATTTTGTATGAGGCTTGAATAAAATACTTCAAGCCTTTCATAGGGCGAGCATTGGCAACCATGGTTGCAACAAAAGCATTTTGTGGAATATTGAACTCCGACAGACTTTTAGGTTCCACCTTGTTGTACCAATTGGGATGATGCCCTTTTGCAATGGTAAACGCAACTTTTTTGCTGAAAATTCGATTACGGTTGATCAGCTTTTCCACAGCTGGCGCAATGCACCAAATACCATCGGCTCGCGAATTCAGGTACTTCAAATATGCAGTTGGATCCCACCAATGAATGTTGCCGCAATAACCACGATACAAAATTACTTTCACTGGCAATCCTTTGGCAGCTCTCATTCCATTGATAATAGCTTTGCCATTGAATAAATGAATAATATTGTATTCTCCTGCAATCAGTTCATTGCGAATAAAATCGATTTCGGTTCTATCGAATTTCTTTTTGGGTTGAAAACCAATGACCCGAATTCCAACCTCATCGAAGCGCTCAACATATTCGGCTTCGGGTGGTGTCATTATGGTAATATCGATACCACGTTTGGCAAGCCCAATCATAATTTCGGCTTCTGGGCGCGAGGAATTTAAACCGCTGTAGTTGCTTATAACAAGAATTTTCGGGACTAACATTGTTTGCAAAGGTAATTTTTTTGGATGGATTTGTAGCTGGCAACAATCAAAATCATTTCAAATTAAAAGAATTATTTCCAACCACACGGAGTTTGCCGAGTTTTGTGCAAATAACATCAGATGAAAATTGAAGAAGAATTGAAAATATGCAGAATAAAGTAGGGATATTTTTCAATTGAATCACAGAATTGAGTTCAGCCAAAAAGTGATAAAGATGAAAGCCACGCAGAGCGTTATAGCGCAAGGCACTCATCTATAAAATCGAATAATTGATAACAAGACTATTGTGTATAGTCGAATTTTTACATCGCTTTATTATCTGAATATTACACTTTTCATACTCACTTCACATTTAGGTAAAGGGTAATTTACATCAAGGAATTTTAAGAAGATATTTTAGTAATACATACAAATATTTAAAAGTACGAGAAATACCTAATATACTTTTTCTTGTGAATCAACCAAACCTCTTCCCCAACCCCTCGAAAAATAAAATTGTAAGAAAAATTTCTTTTTGCTTTGACCAACTCATATTTTTTAACTTTGCAGAAAAATGTATTTTCCTATATATGCTTTGCGCCGGAAGGATTCCAATTACATTCTTTTCATTGCAATTGGAATAATTGCAACCACCATTGCAAGTCTTGGCTTTTTCATTTTTCTCAAGAACATAAAAAAACAAAAACCGAATGAATAATTTGCTCAGTTTGCAAAATATTGACGATATATACAACAAACCCCTTTTGTTGCTCATTGCAGAAGCAGCTCAAGTTCACAGTATCCATCAAAAGCATACGGTGATATATCGCAACACATTGGTGTCGTACAAAACTGGTGGCTGTGTCGAAGATTGCGCATATTGTGCCCAAAGTTCGAGATACAAAACCAACGTTGGCCCTTCGATTCGTCTTTCGGAGGTTGAAATGATGCAATTGGTAAATGAAGCTATTGCACAAGGTTCGGATAGAATTTGCCTAAGTGCTTCGTGGAAAAATATTCCCAACAACGAAGAATTCGACTTGCTCATTAAGGTAGGTAAAGCCATTCGCAATATGGGTTTGCAAGTATGTGCTACTTTGGGAACAATAAACCGAGAGCAGATAATTCGACTTCGAGAAGCTGGTTTTACGGCATACAATCACAACATCGATACATCAGAAGAATTCTATGCTCAAATCATTTCTACTCGAACTTTTGCTCAACGAATCGAAACTCTCAAATTGTTGCAAGAAGAAAGCATGGCTTGTTGTAGCGGTGGCATTGTTGGCTTGGGCGAATCGCACGCCGATCGTGTAGCAATGCTTCATTCGCTGGCATCGCTCCCCCAGCCTCTTTTCACCGTCCCTATCAATATGCTTGTAGCCATCGAAGGCACTCCGCTCGAAAACAATAAAGCTGTTCCTGTTTGGGATTTGCTACGTGTGATTGCAACGGCAAGAATTGTGATGCCATCTACAAGAATTTGCCTTGCGGCAGGTCGCAAACAATTATCGGCCGAGGCTCAATCTTTGTGTTTTCTGGCAGGTGCCAATAGCGTATTTGTTGGCGATAAACTACTTACCACTCCAAACGCTGCGCCAAACAACGATTTTAGCTTATTCAAAACATTAGGAATTGAATTAAATGATTAATCGAAATCAATTTTTGATTGATGCCCTCGCTGCATATCAAAAAAAAGGATTGCTGCGGAGCCTTACCAATAGAGCCGAAAACTGCATCGACTTCGAGTCGAACGACTTTCTTGGTCTTGCTCGAAACGAAGATCTTAAACAAATCATTTTAAGCGAAATATCGAAACAAAAAAGCGATTTTTTATTCGGTAGCACCGGTTCTCGGCTCGTAAGCGGAAACAATTCAATACTCGAAGAAACCGAACAGTGGTTGTCGATTTTTTTTAAAAGCGAGGATACCATTTTATGCAAATCGGGATTTGAAGCCAATCATTCATTTTTTGGATATGTACCACAACGATCCGACTCCATTATATATGACGCCGAAATTCATGCTTCTATTAAAACAACAGCCCGATTGTCGGGAGCCGCATGTTTTTCGTTTATGCACAACAATACCGACGATTTAATAAAAAAATCGAATTCTTCGGCAGGAAAGGTTTTTGTTGTTGTAGAATCGATGTACAGCATCAGTGGAGATACAGCTCCTTTGCAAGAAATAGTTGCTATTTGCAACAAAAACAATTGGTTTCTAATTGTTGACGAAGCACATACAACAGGTATCAATGGAAAATATGGTGAAGGTTTGTGTTGTGAGCTTGGAATCGAAAATGATGTTTTTGCTCGAATACATACTTTTGGCAAAGCTGCTGGCTGTTCGGGCGCTGTTGTTGCAGGAAGTAAATCGCTCAAAAACTACCTTCTAAATTTTGCCATTCCAGCTATTTATTCAACAGCCATGCCGCCAATACAAGCAATTGCCATAAAAAACAGTTTGTTGTATATTCAAAATCATCCCGAACTAAAAGCCGAACTCGAAACCAACATTGAGTCGTTCAAGAAAAAGTTTGCGGAGTTCAATTGCCAAGATTCGCATCACATTGTTCCATTAAACATAGGCGATGCAGCAACAACCATTCGCATTGTTGGTGAACTCAACAAAAACAATATTGCATTAAAAGCAATGCTTCCACCAACCACGAGCGGAAATACTGCACTGCTACGAATAACCATGCATTCGCACAACAATTTTTCAGAAATCAATTATTTTTTCAGTCAATTGCGAAAACTTTTATAATTTAGCATCGTTAAAACAGATAAATTGGCTCATTATGAAAAAATTCTTCTTTCTTCTGATAATTTCTTTATTGTTTGCAACTTCTTGCAACGAAAACAACAATGTTTTGGTTTTAAAAAAGAAAATCACCTACAAAGTTTCGGGCACTGCTACTGAGATGCTGATAACTTATGTAAACGAGAATGGAGAAACAGCCATGACAGGTCTTTCTACTGTAACTATTCCATGGAAAATTGAATTTAGGGCAAAAGCCGACACTTATGTGTATCTGCAAGCAAAAAACACAACCGCCTTGGGCGATGTAAAAGTTGAAATTTTGCAAGGCAATGCAGTGCTATTTTCCGACAACAACGACCTTCCGTATGGAGCTGCTACTTGCAGTGGCTTCGTGAAATAACAATATTAGAACCTTACCAAAACGGTTGTTCCCTCGCTACTTGTTTCAATAACAAATTCGCCTCCTAGTTGATTTTCAGCCAGCATTTTCACCATTTCCACTCCTAATGAATGATTTTGGGTGTTGAAAATCTCTGGATTGATGCCTGGTCCATTGTCCGAAACACTTAATTCGTATCGTTCGTCGCTCTGTTTAAACCCAATTCCCAAACGTAGTTGTTTATTTGGAAGCACTGCATATCGAAGACTGTTCGATAGCAATTCGGCCAATATCAAACCTACCGGAACAGCAACATCAATATTTGCTTTAATGTTTTCGGCATCAATTCGATACTCAGCACTATGAGATGTATCGTACTGATCGATAGCATTGTTGACAATCGTATTGATGTATCGATTGAAATTGACATCTTTCAGATCGTTTGAAAAATAGAAATCTTCGTGAACAGCCGATATTGCAAGTATTTTCTGCATAATACCTCTAAAAACCTGCAAAACATCCTCGTTCACAAAATTCTGCTGATACATTTTCATCATCGAAAGTATGAGCTGCAAATTGTTTTTCACACGATGATGCACCTCCATTATCAGGCTTTCACGTTCTCGCAATGCCGATTGGATAAATTCTTCGTGTTTTTTGCGTTCAGTAATATCGCGCGCAATACCAAAAACTTCAATGGGTGTTTTTCCTTTAAATCTTAAAAAACTATTGATTTCCAAAATCATCTTTTCGCCTTTGCGCGAATAGGCAGTTACCTCGTAGGTGGTTTGGCTTTTAGAGCCTTCCAATTTCGCTCGAATATTATCTGCAGCTCGTTTGTTGCTATCGTGCGATACAAACTGCTCAATATTTCGGTTATTCAACTCAGAAAACTTGTACCCCAACCATTTTTCGGCTACAGGATTCACCGAAGTGAAATTGCCTTGAAAATCCATGGTGTAAATAAGGTCGCTTGTATTGTTGTAAATATCGAGAAAACGCTCCTCGGTTTGCCGTAAAAGTGTTTCTTTTTGTTTCAATTCTGTAATGTCTTCGGCCATCAACATCAAGTATTTTACTCTCCCAAAAGAATCAGGAATGGTATTGATAAAAATACGGAAATAACCATCTGAATTCCAAACACTTGAATATTTGCTTTCAAACACTTTGGGTTCGCCACTCAACAATACCTCTTGCATAGCTTTCGATATACCCGCCAAAACCAAGTTTTCTAAAGTAAACACATTCAGCATTTTAGTTTTTTCGACCGAAGGAGACCCAAGCGATTTGAGCATCGATTTATTTATTTCGACAATTTGCCCCGATGTGTCGCAAATCATAATACCAATTGGCGATTTATCGAATAGCGATCTGAATTTAATTTCGCTTTCTTTAATTGTTTTATGCTGAACTTTTTGCTCCGAAATATCAATCATTGAACCAACAATGCGTTCACTTTCAAGTCCAACATCAACCAAACTAGCAACAACCAAGGCATGAATTACCTCACCATTGGGCAATACAAGGTCAATATCGAATCCACTAACTTTTCCGTCTTTTTCGAGTGCGTCCAAATACAACTTGCGCTGGTTTGGATTGTGGTACAACTCAAGAATATTTCGACCAATCAAATCTTCGCGTGCAATTTTCATACACGAATAAATTGATGGACTTAGTTCAATGATGGTTCCATCTATTTTTACTTCGAAATACACATCTTGGATATGTTGAAATATTCGTTGGTATTTCTGTTCTTTCAATTGCATAGCTTCGAGCAATCGGCTTTCTTCTTTTTGCGATTGCAAAAAAAATACATAATAGGAAATATTTTTGTCGCCAGTAAGAACTGGAGAAATGCCTCCTGTTGAAAAATATTTATTCAGCTCTTTCCCAATATCAGTTGTTTTTGAAATATTAACAATCACCTCTTTTCCACACAACAATTCTTGATGCTTATGTATATCTATTCCCAACACCTGCATATAATCGGGTAAAAAAAGATTTTCGTAGCCCAATTTCTCAAAATACTTCACAAAAACGGAATTTCCTTTAATGAGCATGCCATCGGCATTATAAACACCAAAAGCATAATCGGCCAAATCGAGAACCTCCGACAGTTGCTTGTTGAGATTTTCGCTTTGCTGCCATTGAATGAAAACAACAAAAAACCTATGAGCCATTTCGCAGATTCTCTCCATCAATAAAAACTCCTTTTTTGTTAGAGCATCCGGAGTCATATAAATAAGGGTAGCCAGAATATTATCGTTGTTTTTGACCGAAAACGCATAATAATGATACAAGCCAGTAGCTTTTTCCAATTCGGCAACCAGCTCGTCTGGAATTGCATCGAGTGTTGCTTCTTTTATTGATGGAAGTTTGATAAGTTTATTCTTGAGCATCAACTCGCGTCCATAGTCGTTGTTTTTGACGGCATCGGGTA
>DYON01000331.1 GCA_020720525.1 Acetofilamentum sp. | reverse complement strand
TCAGACCTATTGTTGCAGCAGTAGTTTCGAACCAATTAACTATTATCCAATCAATTACAGCTACCATTTACCGTGGTTTGTAATCGATGTCGAGTCTGGCATTGGCCATTTTAAGAACAAAAATGCTGTGAGGCAATTCCATTGCTTGTTCAATTTCGGCTGTAAGAATACGCATAACATCGGCAAATTCGCCAAAAACTTGAGTGCTCATGCCATTCGACTTCACATCAATTTCTGAATGTGTGTGCAAACGAGCAATAAAAGCTTTAATAGGTTCGAGATATTGCTCGGTGAGCGGATAATAAGAAATATCGATACTGAGTTGCATGTTTTTGGTTACAAAAATACTGATTAAAACAGTAACACCGCTTTTTTTGTTTTCTGCACACGTTGGGAGCCAAATTATTTGCGTTGACGCGCGCTAACTTAGAAAAATGAGTGTATTTATTGAGAAAAGTATTCTAAGCAACAGACTTTTTGCTTCGTCGGCTTTTAATGATTTTCACGATGTAGTAAATTAGCCCTATTCCGATAATTGCAATCACTACCAAGTCGATTGCGTGCGAATAGGTCATTACTTCGGCCCAATTGGCGCGAAGTTTAAACCCGACCCAAGTCAGGAATGTGTTCCAAATTCCAGCACCGATGGTAGTAAAAATAATAAATTTGACAAGATTCATTTTCCCCATTCCAGCTGGAATTGAAATAAGATGACGCACAATTGGGATGAAGCGAGCTACAAAAATGGTAATTTCACCCCTTTTGTTGAAATATTTTTCCGACATTTCGAGATGGTGCTGATTGAGAAGCAAATACTTCCCAAAGCGTTTTATAAAAGGTTTTCCACCATAATACCCAATATAATAACTTGCGAGCGACCCAACAATGCTACCCAGCGTAGCCGCAATTATCACTCCAGCCCAAGTAAGTTGTCCATCGGCAATATTAAAGCCAGCAAAAGGCATTACAGCTTCGCTAGGAACAGGAAGCACCATACTTTCCATCACCATCAAAATAAAAATGCCAGCATATCCCGTAGTTGCAATAAAGGTAGTTGCCCAAACCGCGATTTTTTCAGTAATTCCCATTCAAAAAGTATTTAGGCAACAAAAATAACAAGAATAATCTGTTGTGAATGCACTTTACAAAAATAGAAGATACTTTTGCGAGCGGATTATAGAAAAATAAAAATGACCGAATACTGATCAATAGAGATAAATTAAAAAAAACCACAAGATGCTTAATCCGATTTTTTTGTATTTAAAATATGCCCCATTTTATCGCGTTTGGTTGCGAGATAAAAGGCATTATAGGGATTTGGCTCGATAATGAGTGGAATATTTTCTGTTATTTCGAGTCCATAGCTTTCGAGTCCAATTCTTTTCACTGGATTGTTAGAAATAAGTATCATTTTAGTAACACCAAGCTGCCGCAATATTTGAGCACCAACACCATAATCTCTTTCGTCGTCTTTGAATCCAAGTTCAATATTTGCCTCTACGGTATCGCGACCTAGTTCTTGAAGGTGATAAGCTTTCAACTTGTTGATTAGGCCAATTCCCCTCCCTTCTTGATTCATATAAAGTACAACCCCCCTTCCTTCTTGTTCGACCATTTGCATCGAACGATGAAGTTGTGGTCCACAATCGCATTTGTAGCTACCAAAAATATCGCCAGTAACGCACGAAGAATGTACACGAACCAATACGGGCTCAGAAGTAGAAATATCGCCTTTCACCAAGGCCAAATGCGGAAGATTATTGGTAAGCTGCGTAAAAGCAACCAGCTTAAAATCGCCAAATTCGGTTGGCAACGAAACTTCTTCCTCTCTTTGAACCAAGGTTTCAGTACGAAGACGATATTCAATTAATGCTTTAACTGAGGTAATTTTGAGATTAAATTTTTCAGCAATTTCAAACAACTGAGGCAAGCGAGCCATCGTTCCGTCTTCGTTCATAATTTCGACAAGAGCAGCAACAGGATTAAATCCAGTAATTTTGCACAAATCGACACAAGCTTCGGTGTGTCCAACACGTTCGAGTACGCCGCCATTTCGCGCACGAAGCGGAAAAATGTGCCCTGGTCGTCCAAAATCTTCGGGTTTGCTATTATTATCGGCCAACGCAGCAATAGTTTTCGCTCTATCGGAAGCCGAAATACCAGTAGTACAACCATTCCCAAGTAAATCGACAGAAACAGTAAAAGGAGTTTCGTGCAACGAAGTGTTGTCTTTTACCATCATATCCAAATTCAATTGGGCAGCCCTTTCAATAGTCAGTGGTGCACAAATAAGTCCACGACCATAACGAGCCATAAAGTTGATGGTTTCGGCAGTCATTGTTTCGCCAGCAGCTACAAAATCGCCTTCGTTCTCGCGGTCTTCGTCGTCGACCACAATAATCACTTTACCAGCCTTAAAATCAGGCAAAACCTCTTCGATACTATTGAGTTTCTTTTCCATTTCCAACTGTTTGGTGCTGCGAAATTACGATTTATTTACATGACAGCCGAGAGCAATTGCAAACAGCAGCAATTCAGCAATTAAATATTTCTTCTCATGTAATCAGATCTCCGCTATCGAATATTTTTTTCTTTTGCGCTCATCCGTTAGAGTATCAATTTTCTCAAAAAGTTCTGAAAAATTCTTTGAAATAACTTTTTTGATTCGGTAAACTATGATTTTCCCGTTTTCAAATGCTGTCTTTTTTTTGCACTATTCTCTGATAAAAAAAATGCGAAAAATTTTGACAAATATTTGGTAATCAAATATATAAATCGCT
>DYON01000330.1 GCA_020720525.1 Acetofilamentum sp. | reverse complement strand
CTCCATCAAGGGTTTATCGCACATAATAACACTCGACGACGAAGAAAAATGGGTTTTGAAACCGAAAAAATTGGTAATATTCGACATTTAACCAAAGCTCTTGCCAAAGGTCGCAGTTGGGACATGGTTTTCAATATTTGTGAAGGAGTGAGTGGTTTTGGTCGCGAAGCACAAGTGCCAGCACTGCTCGATGCATGGGACATTCCTTACGTTTTTTCCGACCCGCTTATCATGTCGCTGACGCTGCATAAAGCCATGACCAAAATTGTGGTTCGTTATGCTGGTGTAATTAAAGAAGAGGATCCTCAGAATAAAAGCAGAAAGTATGCAAGCTATATTCCAATTTGGGCTTAATTCCTTATGTGACGGTCATGTGATAATTATTGATTCACAAATACAACGCAAGCTGATTATCAGCCCACTAGTATGTGATTCTATTGTGATTTTCCCACAGATACAAACAGAATGTGATTCCTACATTTATTGGAAATTGTATATTTGAAATCACCGAAAGATTAATTCCCAATCATAAAATCGAATGAGTATTACAATGACACAAAAAACAGCCATCAAACTTTTCGAACAAAAGCAAATTCGCTCGGCATGGAACGATGAGGAAGAAAAGTGGTATTTTTCAATAATCGATGTCATCGAAGTGTTGACTGGTTCCGACAGACCCCGGAAATACTGGAGCGACTTGAAAAAGAAACTCATGAATGAAGGCAGTCAGCTGTCCGATTTTATCGGACAACTGAAAATGCAATCGTCGGATGGAAAATTTTACAAAACCGATATTGCCGACACAGAGCAGCTTTTCCGGATAATACAAAGCATTCCATCACCAAAAGCGGAACCATTCAAAATGTGGTTGGCTCAAACCGGACGCGAACGAATCGACGAAATTGAAGACCCAGAACTTGGCATTGACCGGCTGATGGAAACCTATCTTAGAAAAGGCTACAGCAAAGAATGGATTAATCAGCGGTTAAAAAGCATTGAAGTACGAAAGGAACTCACTGATGAATGGGAAAACCATGGAGTAACAAAAGGGCAGGAATTTGCCATTCTGACCGATGAAATCACTCAAGCATGGAGTGGGCATACAACCAAACAATACAAAAAGCTAAAAGACCTCAAAAATGAAAACCTTCGCGACCACATGACAAATCTCGAATTGGTGCTGAATATGCTCGCTGAAGCTACAACAACTGAAATCTCAAAAGAGAAAAACCCAATATCATTTAACGACAATAAACGAATTGCACGACAAGGCGGTATTATTGCTGGAAACACTCGACGCGAAATTGAAGAGAAAACAGGTAAAAAAGTGGTTACTGGTAAAAACGCAAAGAAACTGAGCAAAAAGGACAAAACCATTGACGATAAATGATACTCACTTCATTCCTAAGAAAAAACTTGCAAAAATAATGAAAGCAGTCATCCTCATCAACGAACTGGCACCCGACGCCGCCCCCGACGAACTCGACGTACTCGACCAAGCTCAAGTGGTCGAAGAAGCCCTGCATAATCTCGGCTACGAAACCTTCCGCGTGTTTATGAGGCTCAATCTCGAAAAAGCAAGACAAGAAATTCTTGCTGGAAAACCCGATGTGGCTTTCAACTTGTTCGAGGGCATCAAAGGCAATGCCGACCTCATTCACCTTGGCTCGGCTCTGCTGAAAAGCATGCGCCTGCCATACGCTGGTTGCAGTGTGGAAAGCATTTTTATCACCGCCAACAAGGTGTTGACAAAAAAAATCCTGCGTTCCCATGGGCTTCCTACCGCCGAATGGTTCTTTCCGGAAGATTTCAGCAAAATGAACAGCGAGAAAAAATACATCTTGAAGCCATTGCTCGAAGATGCCTCGGTGGGAATTGCTGCACGCGGTGTTATTCAAGGCTATCAGAAGGACATTGTGGAAGAATACCAATTTCTGTACGACGGTCATTTCTTTGCCGAAGAGTATATTGATGGTCGCGAATTCAACATCTCGGTAACCTGCACCCCCGAAGGTCCACGCATGCTGCCACCTGCCGAAATGCAATTTATCGACTTCCCGCCCGACAAGCCAAAAATAATGGACTACACCGCAAAATGGCTCGAAGATACTTTTGAATACGAAAACACCTGTCGTACTTTCGACATGGCAGCCAGCGACAAAAAACTGATTGACCAAATTGAAGCCATCGTGCTCAAATGCTGGGAAATTTTCGACCTTCACGGCTATGCGCGAGTCGATTTCAGGGTCGATAGCAACAACAATCCGTTCGTGCTCGAAGTCAATGCCAATCCATGCATCACCGATGGTTCGGGATTTCACGCCGCAGCCTTACATTCGGGCATGACCTTTCCCGAAGCCATGAAAAACATTATGAACGACCTAAACCGCTAATTATGGAACAACAAAACACGGTATTGCGCTTCGAAGTTCGCCCTGGCGACGAAAAAGCTGTTGAAGACATGGCTCGTTCGACCGGTTTTTTTCGCGACGACGAAATTGAAGTTGCGGTTGATCTGGTAAAACAGCGCCTCAACGAAGGTGCGGACTGCGGCTATGAATTTGTTTTTGTTGAAATCGATGGGCAAGTGGTGGCTTATACTTGCTATGGCACAATTCCATGCTCGCTGGTGAGCTACGACCTCTACTGGATTATTACCCACAACCATTTTCGCTTTCGTGGTCTGGGAAGTCTTGTCCTGCGTGAAACCGAAAAGCGCATCCGCGAAGCCAAAGGCGTGTTTTTGTACATCGAAACCTCATCGAAAGAGCTTTACGTGCCAACC
>DYON01000329.1 GCA_020720525.1 Acetofilamentum sp. | reverse complement strand
ACAAAAAGATCTTTTGAAAAACTATCTTTCTATTTTGTTTCTCGTTGTATTGGGTATCGGGTAGCGTAAGCCCCCTAAGAACCGGACATGATACTTTCATATCATACGGCTCGGGCATTTCTAAGCGGTCTCTTATTTGATTCCACCGGCTCTACATTCCACAAATTTAACAAAGTTTTGTCCACTGCATTAAAATCTTTCAACAATATGCAAGCTTGTTTGGTTTTACCAGACTTTTCTTTCAACATCTTGCGGCGCTCTGAGTAATATTCATTATCTTCCCTTACAAAGGGGTTTGCCGAAGATTTGATTTTAATATGCCTGATAATTGGCACTTTCCCAGCCCTGAACAATTTATGTACCTTAAGCTTATTACCCTTTTTAGTGAGTTCTAGCGATGAAAAGGTGCATAATTCCTGGCATGCGGAGAAATACTTTCTGCGAATCCACTTCCAGGGTTTGCCGGAGTGCCTGCGTTTGCACCATTTGCCCAGCAGTTTCCACAGGTAAAAGTCAATTGCTTTGAATATCTCTTTCGATATTACGTGTTTATGATAATTTGTCCAGCCCCTGAGCACGCTATTGAGATTTTGGACCAGAATTTTTGGTGGTGCAGAGAGGTTTTTGAACACCAATTCACGTAATTTGTGTTTAATTCCGACAACCGCTTTTTTGGCAGGCTTCTGTAAAAATATACCATTGCTGTATTTGCGGTTGTTCTGCGAAAGAAAGTCAAAACCATCATTGATATGGGTGATTTTTGTTTTCTCAGGCGACAGGCTAAGCCCTCTTTCTTTGAGGAAATCCGCTACCAGTGGGGCAATTTCGTCCTCAATGATTTGGCGGCTTGCTGCGGTGATAACAAAATCATCGGCATATCGGATGAAATTGACTTTGTGCCCAAGTCTCCATGTAGGGAAACGTTTGCAAATCACTTTTTCCAGTCCGTCCATTGTCAGGTTCATCAAGGTTGGCGAAATGATGCCCCCTTGTGGCGTACCTGAATGGGTCGGGTAGAATTCCATTTGTTCTATATACCCCGATTTTAACCATTTCCGAAGGATTTGTTTGTCCATTGGGATGAACTTTAACAACCATTCGTGGCTGATGTTATCGAAACATCCTTTTATGTCGGCTTCGTAAATCCATGTTGCGCCAAGCTTTTGGCTCAAACAGCTAAAAATCTGTTTCAGGGCGTCCCTGCACGAGCGGTGTTGCCTAAACCCGTAAGAGTTGGGGTCGCCCGTGCATTCAGCAATAGGCTCTAAGGCAAGCAGGTGCAGGGCTTGCATGGCACGGTCTTTCATTGTTGGGATTCCTAGCGGACGTTTTTTGCCGTTCCGTTTCGGGATATACAACCGGCGGAGCGGTTTTGGTTTATAGCCCTTTCGTTTCAGTGTGTTTGCAAGGTCGAATAAATCCTCGTCCTTTTTCCATACAACACCGTCAACGCCGGGTGTTTTGCCACCTTTGTTGTTGATTACCCTCCAGACCGATAAAATTTTTGCATACGTTGAACTTGTTAAAGTCCGGTACAGTTTCCTGACTTTATTGAACTTGTTTTGTTGCATAGCCTTTGCAATACGGATTTGCATTTTCCGGACGAACTTACGAATATCGGTAAATAAATTTGTAATATCCATAATTTACACGTTTTCAGATGCCCACCCTGCCTTACGGCGGGTTCTATAGCTATTTCTGAATTTACGAAAATTCTGCAATTCTTTGTGCAAAGAAACACCAGTTGGACGTGGGCACTCTTTCGAGCAGGGCAAATCTTGAACCCCTATACACCTCATTACAAGATGCCGTTCGCTTTTTCCTACATCTTACTCCGGCACGTATGTTCGGAATGCCTTGCGGTTATCCTTACAGCGTCTTACATAAAGCATTGCACTGTAACGTACACGGGTTACCCTGTTGTCAATAAATGAATTAACGCTGGACTTAGGTTTTCTCACGCTGCCAATTGCCCGGCAGCGGACGCTATCCTCCGGTGGAATCATTGTACGTGTGTGTTTTAGCGACAACAAATCACAACCTTACCACTTGCCGTTTTGGCCAGAACGTATCATTTTCCTTTTTCGCTCTTCACGTTTTACGGAGGGTTCTGCACGTCTTCAATTAATTTAACCATATCCTGCTACCTTAGCCCTTCAAACGACTTGGGAAACATCGTAGGCCGTACTCTCCTCTCGGATTTCAGACCCTCTGGTTGGTATCGCGTACCCAGATTAGGAACATTGTCCCGGGGGCTTCAACCGATAATGGCTTCACCATACATCCGCTGCCCCGGTAAGGTCTATTGACGTAACAATAGGATTAATCTATGTTTCAAAGAACAAGTAATCAATCATTTATTGACCTTTGCAGGTCGCACTACCACTAACGGATAGCTATATGCGGCGTTGCTCTTTTTTGTGGGATTAGAAAGTAGGGTGTTCGGGTAACCGAAAATGTTTCTTACTTTAACAAAGTTTCAAGTTTGCACGAATGCCCACAAAAAAAGCAATGAACGTATATAGCATGTTAGCAGTTTGTTATTCTTCATTTTTAAGGTATTCATCAATAATAATTTTGAATTCCTCAAGATTCACAACATTTATTTTGGGAAAGTCAATGCCTTTCAGCACGTTGAAATGTTTATCGTTAGTGACTAAAAAATCACAATTACTCGCAATAGCACAATCAACAAATTTATTATCGTCAGGATCCTGCGATATAACTTTGTATTTGAAATATATGGACGTTGGACACACGTTTTCAAGTTCCATTAATGAACGGA
>DYON01000328.1 GCA_020720525.1 Acetofilamentum sp. | reverse complement strand
TACAGTTTAAAACATGGCTACAATTATTTGTTAGTAAACAATTTGAGTAAGCTTGCTTCGGGTGTTTACATATTGCGTGTAAATTCCGACACATGGGCCGAATCGACCAAATTAATCAAAAACTAAACTACATGAAAAAAACCATTTTCGCAATATCGTTTATTTTTGCTACACTGTTTTTATCGGCACAAGTAAAGTATGTTTCACCCCTTGGCAACTTCAAGATTACTTTGCCAGGAAATCCCGAATACTCCAATTCGGATATCGAAATTTCCGAAGGCACTACTAAGCTACACATGTTTATTTACACCAGCGATGCAGGGCATATTTATCTAACCGCTTCAGCCAATTACCCCGATTCAGATCTGGGATCCGATTCGGAACGCAGCACTTTTCTCGAAAATGCTGTTGAAGGCTTTTTCAGTGAGCTTGCCATTGTTCCAAGCAATAGAGTTGAAGTGAAATCGAGAAAATACAAGGGTTTGGAATACCGTGGACAAAACGACACGTATAGCGTAATTTACCGTGTATATATTGCCAAAAACACTGTTTTTCAAGTAGGCATTTTGTCAACAGGCTCTTACATTGATGAAAAAAGTGCCAAATCGTTCTTCAAATCGTTCAAAATCACCATCTAAGGGTATAATACAAAGGATATAAATGGGACTTACATTAATTGCCGACAGTGGATCAACCAAAACGGCTTGGCGAGGTTTTGCAGGGAATGAAATATTTTTAGAAACAGAAACAGGTGGACTAAATCCTGTTTACTTGAGCGAAGACGCCATTCGCGACGAGATCGACAAAAATCTGACTCCATTTATCGACCCAACAAAAGTTGACCGATTGTATTTTTTTGGAGCTGGTTGCCATTCGGCCGAAATGCAAATGCACACTCAAAATGCTCTGAGTCTTTTCTTTTCGCATAGCTTGCTGCATATATACAGCGACATGGAAGGGGCTGCAATAGGTCTTTTTGGCACTGAAAGCGGCATTGCTTGCATATTGGGAACAGGTAGCAATTCGTGCCATTGGAATGGAAAAAGCATCGAAAACAGCATTCCTGCTTTGGGATATATTTTGGGCGATGAAGGCAGTGGTGCATGGATGGGCAAGAAAATAGCCGCCGATTACCTCCGAAAACGTTTGCCCGACGACATTTCAAAAATGCTTGAAGACGACTTCACCAACGACCTTGGTTTTTTCTTGAAAAAAATCTATCAAAACGAATATGCAAGTCGATTTTTGGCATCGCTCACAGGAAAAATAAACAGCCTCAACAATCATCCTTATGTGTTGGCGTTGCAATACGAAGCAATTGAAGTGTTTTATCAAACCCATATTGCTATGTACAAAAACAACAGCTTACCAGTTGGTTTTGTTGGTGGCTTGGCCTATTCGATGCGTAATACCATTTCTAAATTCTGTACGGGAAAAGGTATCAACAATGTCAATATTGTTAACAACCCACTTGATGGAATTCAAAAATATTTGACCAAGGAATTGTACCCCGATATGATGTAGTTGCGTTTTTTATGTAATTTTGCAACCAAAAAATAACAAATGAAGATAGTAATTGTTGGCTCGGGTTATGTTGGTCTTGTGACTGGAACTTGTTTTGCCGAAGTGGGAATCGATACGATTTGTGTTGATATTGATAGAAAAAAAATTGAAAATCTTCAGAATGGCATCTCCCCGATTTACGAACCAGGACTCGATGCGATGATAGCTAAAAACGTTGAAAAAGGACGCTTGTCGTTTTCGACCGATTTGGGAACAGTAGTTAATCAGGCCGATGTGATATTTTCGGCTGTAGGAACTCCTCCAGACGAAGATGGTAGTGCCGACTTGCAGTATGTTTTGGATGTTGCTCGTACAATTGGAAAATACATAACAAAACATGTACTTGTTGTAACAAAAAGCACCGTACCAGTTGGCACAGCTGTAAAAGTGCGCAATGCTATTCAGCAGGAACTCGATGCACGCGGCATGAGCATTGAATTCGATGTTGCTTCGAATCCTGAATTTCTGAAAGAAGGTGATGCTATCAACGATTTCATCAAACCCGACCGAATTGTGGTTGGCGTAGAATCGAAACGCGCCGAAGAAATCATGTCGCGCCTCTACAAACCATTCACACTCAACGGTCATCCAGTAATTTTCATGGATGTGCCTTCGGCTGAGATGACCAAATACACAGCCAATGCCATGTTGGCCACACGCATCAGTTTTATGAACGACATTGCAAATCTGTGCGAACTCGTTGGTGCCGATGTAAACATGGTTCGCAAAGGCATTGGAAGCGATCCACGCATTGGGAGCAAGTTTATCTACCCCGGAACTGGTTATGGTGGAAGCTGCTTTCCAAAAGATGTAAAGGCACTTATCAAGACTTCGGACGAGTATGGCTATTCGTTGCGTGTTCTCAAATCGGTTGAAGAAGTAAACGACGATCAAAAATCGGTGCTATTCAATAAACTCATGAAATTTTATAATGGCGATATTGCTGGTAAAAAAATTGCAATTTGGGGACTATCGTTTAAGCCCAATACCGACGATATGCGCGAAGCCCCTGCTTTGGTTATTATAGAGAAACTTAAAGCAGCAGGCGCCGAGGTTGTCGCATACGACCCAGTGGCAATGGAAGAATCGGAACGACGCATTGGGAACATTATTGGTTATTCAGCCAATATGTACGATGCACTCGATAGCGCCGATGCACTCATGCTTGTAACCGAATGGACCGAATTTCGCTATCCCGACTGGAAAGACGTGAAGAAACGTATGAAAACTCCACTCGTTTTAG
>DYON01000327.1 GCA_020720525.1 Acetofilamentum sp. | reverse complement strand
AAGGCTTTAACAAATCTGGCTGATCAAAAACTTATTCCTGCTGAGTAGTAACAAACAAATTAATTTACACCAAACCTCTACAAACCACTTATTTCAATTACTTTTGCCCCACCATGCTTTTCGATTTTCAATTTGAACAACATCCTTTGTGGATGGTCATTCTGGCAGGAAGCTTAGCTTTCTCGCTGCTGATTTTTCTTTTTTATTACTTGGTTTTTTTTAGAAAAGTAGCTTTTTTCAAAAATTCAGCGTCCTTGCCTTCGGCAAAACAACCCCCAGTAACGGTGGTTATTGCTGCCCGAAACGAATATCTCAACTTAAAAGAGAACCTTCCTTTTTTGCTCAACCAAGATTATCCCGATTTTGAAATTTTGGTAATCGACGACCATTCGCAAGACGATACGTGGGACTTGCTTTGCGCTTTTAAAATCAGCAATCCTCATTTGACAATAGTGCGTCTTACCGACTCGGTAGTTGTGAACGAAGGCAAAAAATTTCCCTTATCGGTCGGTATTAAGGAAGCACGCCACAACCAATTGTTGCTCACCGATGCCGATTGCAGGCCAACTGGCCCTTATTGGATAAGCGAAATGATTCAATCGGTAAAACCACAAACGGAAATTGTTTTGGGCTATGGCAAATATTATAGGCGACATTCGTTTTTTAATTTGCTCATCCGGTTCGACACTTTTCACATAGCAATGCAGTATTTTTCGGCAGCCATTTCGGGTTTTTCTTATATGGGTGTTGGGCGCAATTTAGCTTATACAAAAGATTTGTTTTTGAAAAGCGGTGGTTTCACTTCGCATTATAAGCTTGTGTCGGGCGACGACGATTTGTTTGTGTCGGCCAACAGCCACAAAAGCAATACATCAGTATGTTTTTCGCCGCAATCGTTTACTTTTTCGGAGCCCAAGCGAAAATTCAGTGCTTGGTGGTATCAAAAAAAAAGACATCTAACAACCAGTGGTCAATACCGTTTTTTGCATAAATTATACTTAGGATTATATCATTTAAACATATTGATTTTTCCGGCTTTAATACTTGTTTTGCTTTTGTTGCAATATCAGATTTTGTTGGTTGCAGCCATTGTTTTAATCAAATGGGTGGTTCAGTGGATTATTTTCGGAAAAGCGTCAAAAAAGCTAAAAGAAAAAAAAATATTACTAATTTCGCCTGTTCTTGAAACAATATTAGCCGTGCTTACGTCGCTAATATATATAACGAACATTTTCAATAAACCCGGACGATGGAAATAAGCCCAAACTTCTCGGAGAAGGCCAAAAAAGATTATGAATTGGTAAAACGCGCACTCGGCAAAGGCGATCAGAAAGCCTACACCGAGTTGATGAAAAATTATCGCGAAGCCATTTTTTTCATGATGCTTAAAATGACCAACAACTCCAACGATGCCGACGACCTCACAATTGAGGCCTTTGGAAAGGCTTTTAGAAATTTGCCCCAATACACTCCCGATTACGCTTTCAGTACGTGGCTTTTTAAGATAGCATCCAACAATTGTATCGATTTCATTCGCAAGAAGAAAATTTTTACCACTTCTATCGATCAAGCTACAAATTTAGAAGAAGGTGGTTTGGCTCAAAGTATTCCTTGTGATCATCTCGATCCAGAAGAACAAATTATTAAAAAACAGAAGCACAAAGCCATGCGCGAAGTGGTGGAGAAGCTTAAACCACATTACAGAACACTTGTTGAACTTCGTTATTACAAGGAATATAGCTACGAGGAAATTGCCGTCGAACTCAATTTGCCTTTGGGAACAGTGAAAGCTCAACTTTTCAGAGCACGCGATTTGCTCTACCAGATTATGAAACGAAAACAAGAAACTATTTAATGTCGATACATATTCACACCCTTATCTTCAACGATTTTGGAGTCAATACCTATATTTTAGAAGCCGAAAATAAAGATTGTATTATTGTTGATGCAGCCTGCCATTCAACAAAAGAACAAGCAGCTCTAAGCGAAATTGTTGCTTCGAGGAAGATTAATCCTATTTTTCACATTTCGACCCATACACATATTGACCATGTGTTGGGCAGTGCATTTGTGAAAAACAACTTTGGAACTACATGGCTAATTCATGCCGATGGAACAGAGCTGCTCAATCAGGCACCCATGTTTGCTGGCGTGTTTGGTCTTAAACTTGACGAATTTCAATTGCCCGACCGCTTTGTTGTTGATGCCGAAGAGATAATGCTTGGAAACAACACCTTAAAGATTTTGTACACGCCAGGACATGCACATGGCTCTATTTGCATTTACTGCGAAGCAGAAAGTTTTGTCATCACTGGCGATGTGTTGTTCTGCGGTAGTATTGGTCGCACCGATTTACCGGGCGGCGATACCGAAACTTTGTTAAACTCTATTGCAGAAAAACTGCTTGTTTTGCCCAACGAAACCAAAGTATATCCGGGGCATGGTACAACTACTACCATTGGAGAAGAAAAAAGGGAAAATCCGTATTTGCAAATCAATTAATCGGAAAAACTATATTCCATTCTGATTCCAAAATATAATTCCAATCCATTCGATTCAACAAAAATAGCTGAGGCGTGTGCTCCAATGAACAAACCATCGGCGATATAAAGCTGCGAGTGAAGTCCTGTTTTGTTATAAAGCAGATAGACAAATATTTTCAATTTTTTTGGTATCATCAATGCAACCAAACTAAATTTTCAACGTCTAACAACAGAAATATAAAAAGTCAAATGATATGAAAATATTTATTATCCCAATTGCACTGATGCTTATTCTTTGCTTCTCTCAGAAGCTTAATGCACAAATTGTGAGTGAAGA
>DYON01000326.1 GCA_020720525.1 Acetofilamentum sp. | reverse complement strand
TTTGTTGCTCATTCCTACCGTAACCATGCAGCTAAACGGGTTTTAAGTTGCGATAATCCTTTCCCAGTTTCTTTTTACGAACATTTTGTATTTGATTTTACCCTCCTTTTTCAAAAACAATCATTCAAGCACCCAAAAGAAACAAACCCCAACACAAGATTGGCCGCATGTTGTGTGGAGAGATGAAATAATTAGAACAAAAAAGTGTTGTGGGTTGGGATTTGTTTTTAAATTTGTGGGGGAAGGAGAATGCAAAAAATGGCGGTTTTACCTCAAAAAAAATGGAAAATACCACTCCACAAAACAGCACATTTACAAACTGACACACAACCCATGTTTGCAAAAGAATCGTTTTCTTGCCACCGCAACGCAGAAAATTGCATTGGTTGGAGTGTATTTTTTTTGCATTTTCAACTCAACTATTAAGTACACATAATATATTCATAGTAATATAATTTTTTATTGAGTATACTTAATACTTTTATTGTATCTTTGTATTTCTTTAAGTATAATCAATATAATTATCATGAGCAACATCAGAAAACGCAGTCACTATCTTGACAAAATTAGGCCTCATGTTGGGAAGCATGTGATTAAAGTTCTAACAGGCCATCGCAGGTGTGGAAAAAGCTATCTTTTGCTTTCGTTGATGAAGGAAATAAAGGCGAAAGACAATAAAGCCAACATCATTTACGTCAACAAGGAATATTACGAATTTGATGCTATAAAAGACTATCACGATCTTCAAAAACACTTCAGCAAAAAACACAAAGACGGTGTAAAAAATTACTTTTTTGTAGATGAAATTCAAGAAATAGAGTCGTTTGAAAAATGCATTCGAAATATATTCTCGAAGAATCAAGCTGACATTTTCATTACGGGGAGCAATTCCGAACTATTGTCGGGCGAACTTGCAACGTTGCTAAGTGGGCGCTATGTCGAAATTCAGGTTCATCCACTTTCATATCCTGAATTTCTTGTTTTCAGGTCGCTGGCCGACACTTCGGAGAGCTTCGGCCTATATATGAAACAAGGCGGAATGCCTGGCTTGACAAACATGTGCCACGAAGACGACTCGGTGCGCGACTATCTTCAAGGAATTCACTCCACAGTATTGTTAAAAGATGTTGTCAGAAGATATAATATCCGCAATGTTGCATTTCTTGACAATCTTGTTCGATATCAAGCTAAAAATATTGGCGCAATGGTGTCGGCCAAAAGCATCGCAGATTATCTAAAATCGCAAAGAATAAAAGTAACGCACAATATTGTAATAGATTATCTGAAATTCATCAGCAGTTCGTTTCTGACACGAAAAGTTCAACGCAAGGAGATTGCAGGCAAAAAAGTGTTCGAGATTGGGGAGAAATATTACTTCGAAGATTGTGGAATACGAAATACGTTGGTGGGCTTTTCGCCAAACGACCTTGCGGGGATACTTGAGAATATAGTATTCAATCACCTTCTCATTGCAAATTACAGCGTGTTCATTGGTCAAAAAGGAACTCAAGAAATCGATTTTATTGCAGAGAAAAACAATGAGATTATGTACGTTCAGGTTGCGTGGAAAATCACAAGCGAAAAAACAACAAATAGAGAATTTGGCAATTTGTTGAGCATTGCCGACAACTATCGGAAAATTGTTGTGACTCTTGATGGACTTGCTGCACCAAACACCTATAAAGGCATTGAGCATATGACTGTTCGCGAGTTTATCGGCCAGTTATTTTTAGAAAAGAAGTAGTATTGATGATGTCTTCTGCTTTTGGACGGCGAAAAATGCAATCATTTTTATCAGGTTTCAAAACTGATTTTACTGGAAGTCTCGGCATGAAAGCATTCACCGATTTTCCCAATCAAATTATCGGTGGTTGACAGACACTATACTAAAAGCCACTTTAGTGTCTGACAACAAATTTTTTAATAGGATTCTTAAAGAACCTACTTCCCAAAAACATCTTCGGCAACTTTCAGTGCTTCGTTCAAGCCATCTTTGTTGGTGCCGCCAGCCGATGCCAAGAAAGGCTGTCCACCGCCCCCACCGTTGATGGGTTTGGCAATGTCGCGAATGAGTTGACCTGCATTCCAGCCTTTTTCTTTCACCAGATTATCGCTGATGAGAATTGTGAGTCCGGCTTTTTCGCCATTGGCAGAACCAAGCACAGCCACCAAATTATCGCTCAAGGAGCGAAGTCCAAAGGCAATGTCTTTCAGGTCGCCAGTGGGAACATCGAGTATTTTGGCTATAAATTTAATTCCATGTAAATCTTTGGCTTCGGCCAACAGAGCAGGTGCCAGCGAAACAAGTTTTTCTTTTTTCAGCACTTCGGCTTCTTTTTGCAGCTCCGACAATTTCTCGTTCAATTCTTCGACGGCCTGCACCGGATCTTTGCCTTTAAAAATCTCTTTCAATCCACGCAACTGCTCGTCCATTTTCTCAATCATTTCTTCGGCACAAACGCCCGTAACAGCTTCGATGCGACGCACACCGGCAGCAATGGCACTTTCAGAAATCAACTTAAAATAGCCAATCATACCCGTGCTTGGAATATGCGTACCACCACAAAGTTCAACGCTACTGCCAAATCGAATCACACGGACTTTGTCGCCATATTTTTCGCCAAACAAAGCCATAGCACCCATTTTCAACGCTTCGTCTTGCGACATTTCGCGCTGTTCGTCGAGGCTCAAGTTTTCGCGAATTTTAGCATTCACCATACGTTCAACTTGTAAAAGCTCATCGCTGCAAAGTTTTTGGAAATGCGAAAAGTCGAATCGCAAATACTCGGGACCCACCAGCGAACCTTTTTGTTCCACATGAGTGCCCAAAACACT
>DYON01000325.1 GCA_020720525.1 Acetofilamentum sp. | reverse complement strand
AAATGGCTTGAACGCGTTTCTAAATAATATTTCAGATCATTCAATTAAAAGAGTTGCCGACCAACGGCAGCTCTTTTTTTATAGGTATTATTGTGTAATAGATAAAAACTTCTATTTTTGTAAAAAATCAATTTATGAAAGCAATTCTATTTGGGGTATTCTTTTCAACTGTCACTGTCTCGTTTGCACAGTTGCCAATAGGGCACCGTCAAATGGATTTTGTTGATGCATCTCGTTCACGAACAATTTCGTGCGAAATTTACTATCCAGGCACAAGTGCAGGCGAAGATGTAGCCTGTGCCACTGGTACATTTCCCATTATTGTTTTCGGACATGGCTACAGCATGGGTGTAGATTCCTATACCAATTTCAGCGATTTTCTTGTCCCTGATGGATACATTTTGGTGCTTCCCTCAACTGAAACAGGTTTGAGTCCCGACCATGAGGAATTTGGGTTTGACTTGAAATTTATCAACAGCGAAATCAAATCGGAAGCAACCACCAATTCATCGTTTTTCCTATATAACCATTTCAATGGTCATATAGCGCTTAGTGGGCATAGCATGGGATGTGGTGCCTCGTTTTCAGCAGCTGCAGATAATACAAACATAACAACCGTATTCAATTTCGCCGCAGCTGAAACAAATCCAAGTGCTGTTGCAGCTGCAGCAAATATTAGTGTTCCAGTTCTAGTTGTGCAAGGCGAAAACGATGGAGTTGCGCCACCAGCAAGCCATCAAATGCTCATGTACAATGCACTTACCAATAGTTGTCATTACAACATTAATATTCTTGGCGGAGGACATTGCTATTTTGCAAACTCCAATATAACTTGTTCTACTGCTGAGTTTTTTACATCTCCGCAACCTACCATTACACGCGAAGAACAACACGACATTCAATTCAGCATGCTTCTACCGTACCTTGAATGGCAGTTGAAAGGAAATTTATCGATGGCTTCGGTTTTCGAAGAATCAATACAAAACTCGAGCAAGGTTAGTTCGTTGTTTTCATGCCCAATGGCAGAAATTGAAGAAATCAATCTCATTGTCGATGTATTCCCAAATCCTGCAACAAGCAATATTAATATAGAATGAAATTTTCAAGGAGAGAAGACCGTGAGTTTAATTGCCGTCGATGGACGCAAAATAGTAAGTGAGGTGTTCAGCAGAACTTCCATACAACTCAATTGCGAATTTTTAATCGAAGGCGTTTATATACTGATGGTTGAATCGAGCAATAACCTGATTAGCAAAAAAATCGTGATTCAACGAAATATGTAATGTTTGATTTCCCTCTAGGTAAACGATACAACCCACTCACTCAGCATCTGAGACAGAAATTTGGTCATCGATTGCAAAAAGTAAGCGTCGATGCAGGTTTTACTTGCCCAAATCGCGATGGTAGTGTTGCCATTGGTGGATGCACCTATTGCAATAATTCGGCATTCAACCCCTCATATTGCTCTCCACAAAAAGGTATTTCGCAACAAATTGCAGAAGGTATTGAATTTCATGAGCGCCGCTATCGTCGTGCAGGAGGATTTTTGGTTTACTTTCAGCCCTATTCCAACACATACGCATCCATAGACAAACTACAAGCATTGTATAGCGAAGCACTTTCGGCTGAAGGGGTTGTTGGGATTAGCGTTAGCACACGTCCCGATTGCTTCAACGATGAAATAGCCCAGATTCTTGCCGATATTGGAAAATCGAAAATTGTTTTGCTCGAACTCGGCATCGAAAGCGTAAGAAATAGCACATTACAGCGAATAAATCGCGGTCACAGCTTTGAAATTACGATTGAAGCATTCGAGATTGCAAAAAAACACCAACTATTTACGACTGGGCACTATATTCTTGGTTTACCAGGTGAAACTCGAGAACAAATGTTGGACGACACAAAAGTTCTGAACACAATTCCCATGAATGCCATCAAGCTACATCAATTACAAATTGTGCGCGACACAGCAATGGAATGCGATTTTAGAAATTTGCCAGCAGATTATCAATTATTTGAGCTCGCTGAATACATCGATTTTGTTGTTTCATTCACAGAGCACCTACGTCCCGATTTGCTAATTGATCGGTTGGCTGGTGAAGTTCCACCAGCATTTTTGGTAGCACCCGATTGGGGATTAATTCGCTACGATAGTGTTTTAAGAAGAATTGAAAAGCGATTTGAAGAGCTCGACACATATCAAGGGAAGTACTTGATGGGAAATTGATATTTCTTTGAAAATTTTGATGAATTTTTTAGCTGATATAGGATTAAAAAGAGTGTTACTACTCAGCGTGTAAAAATGTTACATTATGTATTGAATATCAACTAAGTATACTAAAACTCTTTGTCAAGAATAAATATCTGTTAAAAACTTTTTAATTACTCATTATGAGCATGATGTGTTTTTATCTATGATTTTACTTACTATTTTTCTGGAAAAATAAAGTATTTAAAATTATTTATATCATTGAATATTAGCGTTATAAATCTGCTGAGTAGTAACCCTTTGCCTCTTTTTTATATTTATCTATCGATTTTTGTAGAGGGCTTTGTTTCTGTTTTACATTTTCTGTGGTTGAAGAGCTTTTGTTCTCATCTTCGTCGGAATTCCCGCCACCCGAGCAGGAAAAGAGAATTAATGAGCCAATCAGAATCAAAAATGAATAATTCATAGTCTGTAAGATTTTTTTCATCCAGTTCCAAAATGAATATTACTAATTTTAATTTATATTTTGTTGTTAATGTTTAAATGTTTGTTTCTGGGTTTTCTCCACTGAATGCTAACGGCTGAGGCTAAAAGCTGGCGGGCATTTCGGAGCACTTCACTGTCAAC
>DYON01000324.1 GCA_020720525.1 Acetofilamentum sp. | reverse complement strand
CTGCACCATCCAACCCAATTCCATCCCAATATTCCAAAAAAGCCTCTTCAATTAGCGGTTTTTTTTGTTTAGCTATAAATGCCCGCAAAGAAAAACTCAGTTTCGGTTACTATTTTGTTACTCGTACATTCTAAATGGCTGTATAATAGCGGTAAATAGTTTTTTCCTGCTATTGTTTTTAATTGTCCATTTTCACCGAAATATTCAACGAGCCACGAGCCTGCCTAGGCTGCACAGGCAGACAGGTTTTCTGGCATCTGTGCCGCAAAATGGCGGGAGCCAAAAGAAAAGTGAGACACACAAAAATTTTTTCCATCTTTGAACGTTTTCAAACCCTTGCGTGTATCATTGGATAAATCAAAACGAAAACCGTATGAAAAAGATGTTGTTTGTTGCTTTAGTATTATTTGCCGGAATGGCTGCAATGGCTCAAAAACCTGAAAAAATTGTATCTTTTGTCCGCGAGGCACACGAATGCGATTGGTATAAAACCCAAGCCGAACTTTGGGAAAAGGAAACTTCGAAAAACAAAAAGAACGCCGAAGCTTGGATGTATTATTATCTATCCTCGCGTTATAAAACAATGTTATGTGCCGAAAATCAATATTCACCAAGCGAAGCTGAAATGCAGACGCTGAACGATATTCTTGACCGAATGGGCAAAACACTTCCCGAATCGTATGAGTATAATTATCTGATGTTCTACAATGGAGGACACGATTCATCAAAAAGTAAATATCTTCTCAAGGCCTTCGAGATGTCGCCAGAAAGAACTGAAATTTATCCGGATCTGATTGTTTATTATGAGCTAAATGGAAAATATGCAGAAAAGAAAAGCATTCTCGAAAAAGTGCAGAAAAAAATCCCTTACTCACCTGGGCTGATGGCTTGGAATTATAATGCCTTGCTCCCAGTCGAAAAAAATGCCATCGTTCTCACAGGCGGCGATAACGATACTTATATGAAATGGGCACTGCAAGATGTTTATGGAATCCGAAAAGATGTTCAAGTAATCAATATGAGCCTAATACTTGTTGAAGATTACCGCAAACGCTTATTCGAAGAAGCCGGAATTGCGCCTTTCAATGTTAAAATCGATTCATCCAACTACATAAATTACACAGGTTTGATCATTGAGCATATTTGTGAAAATAGCGGAAACCGCCCCGTGTATATTTGCAACACGATGTCCGAAAACAACTATTCTTCATTGAAAGATAGTTTGTATTTGGAAGGGCTGGTTTACAAATACAGTCCCCAACGATACGACAATGTGGCTGTAATTCGACGCAGTTTTGAACACGATATGTTGCTCGATTACCTTGTAGCTCCTATCACCAACGATATTAGCCAATCGATTGTGAATATGACAAACTTGAATTATGTGCCTGCGTTTTTGCAACTCTACGATCATTACAAGCTTTGTGGCGACATCGAAAAGGCAAGCAATCTGGCTGTTTTGTTGAGGCTTATTGCAGCAAAATCGGACAGTAAAGAATATCAGAAATACATCGAAGAATATTTGAGCGAGGAATAATGAAGGGACGGAAAAATACCGAAGCTACTTTGGCCGGCTACAGCGATAATGAGCTCATGAAGCTTGTTGCTGAAGCCGACCAAAAGGCTTTTACCCAATTGTACAATCGGTGGGCAGGACGTATTCGTTTTTTCTTTCTTCGACTTTACAGCTTCGATGCCGACATGGCCAACGATCGCACACAGGATACTTTTCTTAGGCTTCTCGAAAATGCTGCTGGGTTCGATTTAAACCAACGTTTCTCGCCTTGGCTATATGCAATTGCCAACAATTTGTATAAAAACGATTTGCGCCGCCGCGAACTTGAAACAGTGTTCCGCGAATCGAAACAAAATTCTATCCCAAGCGAGATGCCCAATACCGAGCGGTGCATCGATTTGAAATATTCCGAAGCCTTTGTCGATAAAATGCTCAATACGCTCGATCCGGAAGTGAAAGCCATTTTTATTTTGCGTCATGCCGAAGAGCTAAGTATCCCTGAAATTGCACATGCAACTGGATGTGCCGAAGGAACTGTTAAGTCGCGACTCTTCTATGCAATGAAGAAACTATCTCAAAATCTGCAAACTCACCATATAAGTGAATGGATATGAAAAGCAATGAATCGTTTGAACAATTCGAAATACTTCTATCGTCGAAACAATTCGATGGGCTTAACGAAGCAGAAACTTCGCTTGTGTTGCAATTTGTGAGCAACCCCGATGAATACCGAGCCATGCAGCAACTCATGGGTTTTAGCGATGCAATGCGAAATATCGCAAAAACAACTCCTTTGCCCCACAATGGAGCCAACGTAGTGTGGAGCCGCTTTGCATCAGCAGAAAAGCAAAATGAAAAGATATCGAGGGTTGGATTGCTTCATCGAAAAGTATCGTTGCTATGGCCTTCAGGAATTGCAGCAGCGCTCATTGTTGCATTGTTTGTTCGAGTCCCAGAAACAGCGAACTCAACCAATGCAGCGTCGTCGCATCTTGTGGCAATTCAAAATATCAACAACAGTGTTTCCGATACCATCGTAAAGGAAATACCTGTATATATCAACATCACTCAAAAAGCAAACGATTATGTTGTTGTTGAAACACAACAGCATTTTAATACAAGCAACGAGACGTATGTTCCATCAGTAAATTCGATACAAGAGCAAAAATCGCAAAGACAAGGAACCAATGCCAACGAATTGGGCGATTTAACCAAACTCGCTGTGTCGATAAACTAAAGAGGTGAATTTTAGAACGAAATGCCAATGCTAAATCCAAATTTAATTCTTGTTCCCGACGCTTTTGCGCCTGCCATACTAAGGAATTGTAACGAAATAATATAATCATTTGAAATTATTTTTGTGGC
>DYON01000323.1 GCA_020720525.1 Acetofilamentum sp. | reverse complement strand
CAGAATCTTGTTGATATCGTTTTTCTTTTACAAAGGAGAAAGTATGAGATTAAAAATCATCGAATTCAACAGCTAATTGATAATCAAGCATTTTAAGCCGTTTTCAGTTCTATTGACGTAATAAGATTTTAAAATTTGGATTTTTTTTATTCATTTTCAAAGGAATGATTACCTTTGCAGCGGGTAAGTCCTGCGCAACCAGCTCCCGCGAACTCCCCCAGGTTCGGAAGGAAGCAAGGGTAAGTGGTCGTAGCGGTGTGATGCAGGGTGCTTACCCATTTTCTATTTTATAAACCGACCTACATGCTAATTACCGAATTTGCTAATTAGCAAAACAATAAACCAGCAAATTGCGCCATGAAGTTTTTTATCGACACAGCCAACCTTAAAGAAATTGCAATCGCCCAAAGTTGGGGGATTCTCGATGGTGTAACTACCAATCCGAGCCTCATGGCCAAAGAAGGCATAAAAGGTCACGACAATATTTTGAAACACTATGTCGATATCTGCAATATTGTTGATGGCGATGTAAGTGCCGAAGTAATTGCGCTCGATTTCGACGGCATGATGCGCGAAGCTGAAATATTGGCCACTTTACATAAGAATATTGTGGTGAAAGTTCCTATGACCAAAGACGGCATTAAAGCGGTGAAAGCACTTAGCAATCAGGGAATTAAAACCAATTGCACCTTGGTATTCAGCGCAGGGCAAGCCATACTTGCAGCCAAAGCAGGGGCAACATATGTTTCACCTTTCGTTGGTCGTCTCGACGATATTTCGGCCGATGGCATTGCACTTATTAGCCAAATGGTGAATATTTTCACTGCTCAAGATTACAAAACTCAGATTTTGGCAGCAAGTCTTCGTCACCCTATGCATATAGTGCAGTGTGCCGAAATTGGTGTCGACGTAGTTACTTGTCCTTTCAATTCGATTGAGCAACTTTTTCATCATCCGCTTACCAACAGTGGTTTGGAAAAATTCATGGAAGATTTTAAAAAATCGCAACAATAAATGCTCATTCAAATCCATCCCGATAATCCGCAAGAACGCTACATCAAGCAAGTTATAGATATTCTCAACTCGGGAGGTATTGCCATTTTTCCAACTGATACAGTTTATGCACTGGGCTGCAGCTTATCGCAACCCAAATCGGTCGATCGTATTGCGCGCATCAAAGGAATTAAAGTCGAAAAGGCTAATTTTTCAATTCTGACCAACAATTTAAGTCACCTAAGCGAATACACCAAGCCACTCAACAATCATTTGTTTCGATTGATGAAAAAAATGCTACCTGGACCATACACCTTTATATTACCGGCCAACAACAATGTTCCCAAAATTTTCGAAAGTCGAAAGAAAACCATTGGTATTCGTGTTCCCGACAATGGCGTGATACAAGCCATCATCGCCGAACTTGGTTGTCCGTTGGTTTCCACTTCGCTTCATAGCGACGACGATGATTATTTGGAATATGTTGTAAATGCCGAATTGATTTATGAAAAATACGAAAATTTAGTCGATTTAGTAATTGATGGTGGCATAGGAGGTGTAGAGCCATCTACTGTGCTCGACTGCTCGGGCGATGAAATTGAAATTATTCGCGAAGGCAAAGGATCTCTCGATTTTTTGCAATAAAAAAACCGGACAAAGCCGGTTGACTGAATTCTGAAAATCTTAGTTGCTAACTACTTTTATTTCCAATGTTGCTTCTGCAAGAGGAGCAGAACTAATTTCCAAAATATAAGTACCAGGCATCAACTTTACATCCTGAATTGGAGTTGTTTCAGATGTTCCGCCATCGTGAGCAATTGTTTTTTTATAAAAAACTGTATTCCCTTTACTCGTACTAGCACTTGTACGAACTCGTGCCCAAACCTCTGTAGGTGCAGTTTGAGATGCATTGCACGAAGTCCAAGTAGGAATAATTGTCATAGCCATTAATTTTGCAGTTTTACCTGCAGGAACGGTAAATTCTGCTGTACGGTTTGTACAATCGGCACTAGCTTTCACTGTGTATTTGAAATTTTGACCTGAAACGGATACTATTCCAACCAGTAAAATCAATGCTGCAAGAGAAAATAATTTTTTCATAGTGTTTGTTTTTAAATTCGCAGCAAAGTTATAAAAAATCGTGCCAAACAAGTTATTTTATAGCACAAACAAATCCTTTATTTTTTTATTAGAAGAAAATAAAATAAAATAGCTGCTTTAATTAAAATATTTTGTACTTTTGCCGCTCATTAACGGGGTATAGCGTAGCCCGGCTAGCGCGCCTGCTTTGGGAGCAGGAGGTCGCAGGTTCGAATCCTGCTACCCCGACAAAGAAAAGTCTAACACCAAGTGTTGGACTTTTTTTATGGAAATCGCTGAACTTGTTCAAGCGATTTTTATAAAAAAAGTCCAATTGAGCGGAGCGAAAAGAATGTTCTTTGAATTCCTCCCACTTTCAGGTTCATGAAATAATCCTGCATCCATTAATATTTTCTCTCTGCCAACTTGCGGTTTTTAAATCAATTTCATGCATTTCCAAAAGACTGATATCAATATTCGCAAAAAATCACTAAATTTGCACCCTCAAATTAGGGTCTCGTAGCTCAGCTGGATAGAGCAGCAGCCTTCTAAGCTGCGGGTCGTGGGTTCGAATCCCGCCGGGATCACGTGCCAAACCTTCGGTTTGGAGTTTTAAGTGTTGAGGTTTAAGTGTTGAGTTATATTTGCCCACAGCCTGCCGCCTACTGTTTCCCATTACCGCACATGCCCATCCTGATTATTAATTCTCCATCATCTTCGCAGGCTTCTTTATTGCATTCTCGATGGATTCCTGCGGATCGATAATGTTGTGCTCGCCATAAAAGTCGTCGTCACTTATTTCAAATCCACGA
>DYON01000322.1 GCA_020720525.1 Acetofilamentum sp. | reverse complement strand
TAATCAATGCTGCGATAGTTGAGAACGCTTTCTTGCTTTTGTTTATTTTTTGAATTCAGCCTACTAATAACAGGCTACTGAACATTTTTTAGTCTTCTTTCTCAAAAAACAATTTATAAAAATTCAACTTTTGTTCTTCGTCGAAGCCACGTTGAATCCACTCGCGACGACCATGCACATACACATGAAAATTGGTGTCGAGTTTTATAACGCTTTTAAACTGACGAGCCATTTTTTTTACAGCCTTTTCGTTGGTGGCAAATTCTTCTTCCATGTTTAAATCTTGCTCGCGCGAGAACGATTTCGCAAAATGATCGAAACTTTCTCGCAATTCGGGTTGCTGCAACACATCTTTTTGGTAGTCTTGAATGGCAAAATGGTCGTTTTCTTTAAAATATTCCATGCTTTTGAGCAGCATGTCGGCTTGGTCGGGGCGAGTAACTTCAAAATTTTCGGGAACGCGCTCCATCACAAATTCGCGACACATACGCATGGCCATTTGTGTTTTGTAAAAATCGTCGATATTTTGCTTCAAAACCATAAAATCGTCCATCCACAAGCGCAAATCGAGACTTTTGCTTTTTCCGGTCGAAGAAACAATATATCCTTGGTCGGGTATAGTGTTGCACACAAGGCATCCAGCCAAAAACCCCGAAGGATCTGTTCCTGATTGTACTTCGAGCGCATATTTTTCTTCGGCACTAAACAGTTTTACAAAATGCTTGCGAGTATCCATCAAAAAATAACCAATAGCCTGTGTTTCTTCGTCATCAACCACCACACCATTGAAATGGGCAACCCAAAATTCGCCGCCATGAAATTTGGGATTCAGCATTTTCTCGAACAATTCGCCAGCAGCTTTGGCACTGTTTTCTACAAATAAATCGTCGGGATTTTCGAAATACTTTTTGCAGGCTGTGTATTGCTGATTGAGATTCACATCGGTATCGTGGTAAAAATTGTAAAGCAAATCTTCTTTGCCAAAAGGCGCCAACAACGACTCGCCAACCGAAATGAGCGATTGTTCGTTCAATGCAACTGGTTGTTGTGTCACCATGAGGCTATCGCCCAAAGCTTTGTTTCCAACGCGGTGAATAATCAGTTTCGACAGAAATGCATTTTCAATATTTATCATCGGAATTTGTTTTTGCAAAAATACTTGGAATAATGACACGAAATTTTTGTATTTTTGAATTATGAAGCTAACGACTGAAAAAAATACCGATAGTTTGCTAAAACCCTTTATTGGCAAACATAATTGTCAAAAAAAAACTTGACAAAGAAGCCTTTCCACAATTCATTTTCTTTTCTCTATAAAAATGCCTTTTTTAAAAGGGTTGCTTAAAAATCGCTATTTTTACGTAAGTTTGCAGCAACAAACAATATCCGATTGCAATATGCGCATCATTGACACACACGGACATTTGTATCTACCCGAATTTGAGAACGACCTCGACGATGTTGTGCGTCGTGCGCGCGCCGAAGGTGTTGTGCATACATTGCTTCCCAATATCGATAATGGCACCATCCATATTTTGAAGCGCACCATTGCAGAGTTTCCAGGGTTTTTCTCGGGAATGACAGGTATTCACCCAACCAGCGTGAACGCTGACTGGCGCGAGCAATTGGAGCATTTCGAAAACGAAACGGTATCGGGTTTTCCGTGGGTTGCTATTGGCGAAATTGGCATCGATTTGTATTGGGACACCACTTTTGCCAATGCTCAAAAGACCGTGTTCGAAGCTCAACTTCAAAAAGCTGCCGATTCGAAATTGCCCGTTTCGGTGCATCAGCGCAACTCGATGAAAGAAGTGCTCGATGTGCTGCAACTTTTCAAAGGCAAGGTTACGGGCGTTCTACATTGTTTCAGTGGCAACATCCACGATGCCGATTTGGCCATTGAGCTTGGGCTCAAGCTCGGAATTGGTGGAGTTTTGACATTTAAAAACAGCAATTTGCCCGAAATTGTAAAACACGTTGGCATAAAGCATCTTGTGCTCGAAACCGACGCACCCTATTTGGCTCCGATGCCTTTTCGCGGAAAGCGCAACGAACCCGCCTATTTGAAATATGTTCTCACTTATTTGACTCAGCTGCTCAATTTATCGACCGAAGAAGCCGCAAATCATCTTTTCGATAATTCGACAGAAGTATTTTCAAAGATTTCCATTTCATGACAAAGAAACGCTCGATTCTGATGATTTATACCGGTGGAACCATCGGTATGGTGAAAAGCGAAACCGATGGTTCGCTTATTCCGTTGGAACTTAACAATTTATACCACTATATTCCTGTGCTCGAAAGTCTGGCAGTGAACATAGAGATGATTTCGATGACGTATGTGATTGACTCTTCGGACATGAATCCTGAATTTTGGAAAGAGTTGGTTGAGCTCATCGAAGCGAATTACCTGCAATACGATGGATTTGTGATTCTGCATGGTTCCGACACCATGGCCTACACGGCGTCGGTGCTTAGTTTCATGCTCGAAAACCTCAACAAACCAGTCATTCTCACTGGCTCGCAACTTCCGCTTGGCATGGTTCGCAGCGACGGACGCGAAAACTTAATCAATGCCATTGAAATTGCAGCCACCTACGAAGACGACACCTGCGTAGTGCCCGAGGTAGCCATTTGTTTCGAAAACCGCTTGTTTCGTGGCAACCGCACCTCGAAAGTAAACGCCGAGAACTTCAACGCTTTTCTTTCGGGCAATTATCCGATGCTGGCCGAAATTGGTGTGAACCTCAAATTCAATCGGAGCTTTATTGCCAAACCGAGTTTCAAAAATCTGAAAGTACACAAAACACTTTCGACCCGTGTGGGCATCATGAAACTATTTCCGGGCATGCCCGACGACTACACACGTCCGCTTATGCTGCAAGAA
>DYON01000321.1 GCA_020720525.1 Acetofilamentum sp. | reverse complement strand
AAACAATGCGAAAAAGCCACGAAATGTATCGAAGAATGACGAAGGGAAGAATGACTATGAAATGAATGCCATTTACAAAAAGTCAATCCCGACCAGCGTCATTCCGAACTGGTTTCGGAATATATCGAACGACCTTCCTTGCAGTCATTCCGAACTGGTTTCGGAATCTCTCTTACTGCAAGGATAAATATGCTTTTTTGAAATAAACCAAAAAAACACAAACCAAACTATTGTCTATTGTCATCCTGCATAGATACTGAAACGAGTTCAGGATGACGATGCAGGATGATAGATAGTTCAGGATGCCAATGCAGGATGATTGTTCAGAATCTGCTGGGCGTGGACAATTGCTTATCGTATAGTTTTTCAATGCAATTAGTCGCCATCCTTTTTAGAGCAAATCTGCGCGACAGCTTTTGTATCGGTATTTTTTTTTGCGAATTACTTCTGTGCCGAAAATTGCTATTGCAACAGAATATAAAAACATCAATTTTCAGGCAGACTCAAAAACTCAAAAACAGATTTCAGAAATCAAAATTTCAACTAGCAAGTATAACAATTTTATGTAATTTTGACCTTTCAACACAGAACATATTCAGAGTCATGAAAGACACCCGGTATATATTTGTTACTGGAGGCGTGGTTTCCTCATTGGGAAAAGGAATTATCTCAGCCTCATTGGCGCGTTTGCTTCAAGCGCGTGGTTATTCTGTAACCATTCAAAAGCTCGATCCCTACATCAACGTCGATCCGGGAACACTCAATCCGTACGAACATGGAGAATGCTACGTAACCGAAGACGGAGCCGAAACCGACCTCGATCTTGGACATTACGAGCGATTTTTGAATGTACCAACATCGCAGGCCAACAATGTTACAACAGGCCGAATTTACCAAAGCGTAATCGAAAAAGAACGTCGGGGCGATTATTTGGGCGAAACCGTTCAGGTGATTCCACACATCACCGACGAAATAAAATACCGTATTCGTTTGCTTGCATCGCATGGAAAATACGATTTCATTATCACCGAAATTGGCGGCACCGTTGGCGACATTGAATCGTTGCCTTATATTGAGGCAGTTCGTCAGTTGCGCTGGGAACTTGGCAAGCTTGCAGCAGTGATTCATCTCACATTGGTTCCTTATTTGGCAGCCAGTGGCGAACTCAAAACCAAGCCAACTCAGCATTCAGTAAAAACATTGTTAGAACTTGGAGTTCAGCCCGATGTGATTGTATGCCGTTCCGAAAAAAACCTAAATGAGTCGCTTCGCAACAAAATTGCGCAATTCTGCAATGTTGATCCTTCGTCCGTGATTGAGAGTGTTGACGTTGAGACCATCTACGAAGTTCCCATGCGAATGCGCGACGAAAAGCTCGACGAAGTTATTCTACGCAAAACTGGTCTTGAGCTCAGCACAGCCTCCGATATGAAAGGCTGGGAACAGTTTCTTTTTAAGTTGCACAATCCAAAAGGCGAGGTTACTATTGGGCTTGTTGGCAAATATGTAGAGCTGAAAGATGCTTACAAATCGATTTTGGAGTCGTTTATTCATGCCGGAACAGCCAATCAGTGCAAAGTGATTGTAAAACTTGTACACAGCGAGTTTATTACTGGCGAAAATATTGCAGAGCAGCTTGGGGGGCTTTCTGGAATTTTGGTAGCACCTGGTTTTGGCGAGCGTGGAATTGAAGGAAAAATAATGTCGGTTCGCTATGCACGCGAGAATAAAATTCCATTTCTTGGAATTTGTTTGGGAATGCAATTAGCCGTAATTGAATTTGCCCGCAATGTTCTTAAGCTCGAAGGCGCACACAGTCGCGAAATGGATCGCAGAACACCACATCCGGTTATAGACATCATGGAATCGCAGAAAAAAGTTTCGGGCAAAGGTGGCACCATGCGTTTGGGTTCGTATCCATGCAAAATTAATGTTGAAAGCAAAGCTTGGGACATATATGGACGCGAAATGATAACCGAAAGGCATCGTCATCGCTACGAATTCAACAACAAATACATCGATATGTTTGCAATGGCGGGCATGCATGCTGCCGGCGTCAATCCCAACGAAGATTTGGTTGAGATGATTGAGCTCCCCGATCATCCATGGTTCATGGCAGTTCAGTTTCATCCCGAATACCGAAGCACGGTTGAAAATCCGCATCCATTGTTTGTTCATTTTGTAAAAGCAGCCATTGCTTACTCAAAGCAGAAATAGTTTTTCAAGAATCATTACCTTTGCAGCCCAATTTTAAAGAGACAGTATGAAATACAATCAAATAATAGGCTTTTTGCTCATATTCGGAATTCTAATCGGGTTCTCGATTTTGAATGCCCCTTCGAAAGAAGATCGTGAAAAAGAAAAAGCAAAAAACGACTCGATTGAGAATGTAAAAAAGCAACAAGACTCGCTCAAAGCAATTGCCATTGCCGATTCCACTGCAAGTTTAAAAACCGATACCACCACAGCTGTTGCAAACAACAACAACACTTTGGCTGTTGCCGACACTTCGATTGTAGATTCGGCAGCGGCATTGACCTACGTCAAAGATGGCGTTTTTTATGGCGCATTAGAAGGAACCGATACATTCTATACCATTGCAAACGATGTAATGAAGGTGAAAATTTCGTCGAAAGGAGCTACCATCAAGCAAGTTGGGCTCACCAATTTCCTTTCGTGGGATCAGAAACCACTTGAAATGTATTTCGACGAAAGCAATCATTTCGAACTTTCGTTTCTTACAACCCGTTCGCTGGTGAAAACATCCGATTTGTATTTCGAACCCATCGAAGGTATTTCAGCTTCCGATTCAATTACAAAAGTTACCAGCGATTCAACCACTTTTGCATTTCGTGCTTATGCCCGCGACGCCGCAGGCAACAACAATGGAG
>DYON01000320.1 GCA_020720525.1 Acetofilamentum sp. | reverse complement strand
GATAATTGATTCGAAAGTTTCGCTTACAGCCTACGAAAACTATATTGAAAGCATCCTTCCCGACGAACGCGAAAAATTTCTCAAACTTCATCTTCAATCGGTCAAAAGTCATATTTCGGGGCTTTCGGACAAACACTATGAAAAAGGAATTGGACTCAACACGCCCGATTTTGTTCTAATGTTTATGCCACTCGAATCGACATTTTCGTTCACACTCGAAAATGCGCACGATTTGTTTGCCGAAGCCTGGGCTAAAAAAATCATTATTGTTAGTCCAACCACCTTGTTGGCTTCGCTGATGACGGTTTCTTCGATATGGAAACAAGAAAACCAGAGCCGCAATGCCATGGAAATTGCCCGTCAAAGTGCCGAGCTCCTCGACGATATTGCACGCTTTTACGAACATCTCGAAAAAGCCGACAAAAAGCTTCGCGAAAGTCAAGACAGTTTAGACGAAGCCATTCGCAAACTCACAACTGGACGCGGCAATATTATGACTCGCGCATCGAAAATCAAAGAATTGGGTGTTAAAAACAAAAAAGATTTGCCTGCAACAGGCGAAAATGAACTATTTTTACACAATCATAGCGAGAACGATGTTCAGACAGGCAACCAAGACTAAAATATTAATCGCTTCGACAATTGCTCTTTTTGCGATTGTGGCTTGCAAACCCTATATTCAGGTTGCGTCCGAAAATATTGCTGGTTCGTATGCCGAAGATTTTACACCATTATTAATTGAACCTTCAACGGTGCATTTAAACGACAGTGAATCGATTTTCACTTTTAAGCTGTCGCCTGAACAATTCCTGTATTTGCGCGAAAAATCTGGCGAACCATTCAAAGCTTCGGTATCGGTACGCTTGTTGATTTTCGACTCGTTCAACACCGACAAATGGTCCGATAGCAGCAGCTTTCATCATAGTTTCGAAAAATCGACTATAAATTTCATCAAAGATTATTCGCTCTCGTTCAAGGCATACACTGGCAATACCTACGCTGCTTTGGTTTCGGTGTCCGACAACAATAAAGAAATCAAGCAAAACTATATTATAGGTGTCGATAAAACCGATCGCTACGACGCCAACTGGTTTGTTTCGTTGAATTCAACATCGAAAGTAGGTTCGATCCGATATTGCCAACCTGGCGACACAGTTCTTTTCGGCTATCTGGGCAATAACCCAGAACATTTGAAATGCTATTTCTACAACGATTCGTTCGATATTCCCAGTCCACCATTCAGCTACGAAAATAGCATGAATCTGAAACTCAAAGAAGACTCGCTCCTCGCTGTTTCAAAAACAACTAAAGAATCTGAATTTCAATTTATTACAGACAAAAAAGGTGTTTATTTTGTGTCGGCCGACGAAAACATGCAAAGTGGTTTCACTATTTTTGCCATCGATGGCGGATTTCCCGAAATTGCGACACATAGCGATATGCTTGGTCCCATGAGGTACATCACCTCTCAAAAAGAGTTTTTGCGAATTGCTCAATCCGAAAACATCCAAGCAGCAATTGAAGAATTTTGGCTTAAAATAGGAAGTCACGAAGAAAACGCACGCAATCTGATTAAAAAATTCTACACCCGTGTAGTAATTGCCAATCGCATGTTCAGCTCGTACACCGAAGGTTGGAAAACCGATAGAGGAATGATTTATATTATTTTTGGTCCGCCCAATATTGTGTACAGAGGCAGCAATCAGGAATCGTGGATTTATGGGGAAGAGAATAATTTTTTTTCAATTACTTTTACATTCGAAAAACTGAAAAACAAATTCACCAACAACGACTATTTTCTGCAACGCACACCGGTGTATAAAGACAATTGGTATCGGGCTGTTGACATCTGGAGACAATAATATTATGAAGGAAAAAGATTTTGTTTACGGCACGCATCCTGTGAAGGAAGCCATCGAAAAGGGAACGCCAATCGACCACATACTCATTGCTACTGGCACAGAACGGAAGCCTGGCATGACCGAGATAATGGAACTTGCCCGCGAGGCTCATATTCAGGTGAAAAGGGTTCCATTTGAACGATTGCTGCGCCTCACCCGTGGAAACCACCAAGGAGTGCTTGCGTTTATTGCTCCAGTGCATTACTATCAGCTCGAAGATTTGGTGATGGCTGCCTTCGACAAAGGCATTACACCATTTTTTCTGGCACTCGACAACATTACCGATGTTCGCAATTTTGGTGCAATAGCCCGTAGTTGCGATGCGGCTGGAGTTACTGGAGTGATTATTCCCGACACACGAAGCGTTTCGGTTTCGGCCGATGCTGTGCGGGCTTCGGCTGGCGCATTGCTGAATGTGCCTGTTGTAAAAACACGAAACATGCACGGCGCGCTAAAATATTTGCAACAAAGCGGTTTTCGTGTATTTGCTGCCAACGAAAAAGCTGTTAAACAATACTTCGAAGCCGATTTCAACAATCCTGCTTGCCTCATTCTGGGAAGCGAAGAAGATGGAATTTCGGTTCCACTTCTCAAACTTGCCGACGAATGGATTCGAATTCCCATGGCTGGCCAAGTTGCTTCGCTCAATGTTTCGGTAAGCGCTGGTATCATTATGTTTGAGGCTGTGAGGCAACGGGGGAGTGAATAGTTTAAACACCATTTGGTCACGCGTCATACTGACGAAAATTCCTTTGGCAGCATCTGCGAGGAGACGCGCTACAGCTATTGGGGTGAATTTTGTATCAGCGTTATTTGTGAGGTTTAACCACGAATTGCCGAATTATAAGTTCAAATACCTTTGCAATTACAGCGAACGTATTTGCGATTCAGCAAGCAGAATCTCAAATATCACGAATTGATTGGATATATTTTTTAATTTGAGATAACCACGAATTATTCGAATTAGAAGCCGAAATTCTTTTGCTTATT
>DYON01000319.1 GCA_020720525.1 Acetofilamentum sp. | reverse complement strand
TTGTGGTTGCAATCAATCAAATTTCTCCACTTTCAATGCAAAAGTAGGAAAAGATTGGATTTTCGCTACCTTTGACTTCCTCAAGTTCGAATTATGAAAAACCATATTCTGCTGTTTGTACTATTTCTGTTGTTTTTATCTTCCTGCACCATGAAACAAAATGCCGATTTGATTCTACACAACGGAATTGTTTATACCGTCGATAGCGCTTTCACCGTTGCAGAGGCTTTTGCCGTGAAAGATGGGAAAATTATTGCCGTTGGAAGCAACGACGAAATTCTTGGAAAATACAAAAGCGATTCTACAATCGATGCCAGTGGAAATGCTGTATATCCAGGTTTAATTGATGCACATTGTCATTTTACGGGCTATGGATTGAATTTGACCAAAGCCGACCTCAATGCGTGTGCTTCCGAAAAAGAAATGCAGCAACGAATTGCAAATTGGGCTGCACAAAACCCTGAAGGCTGGATTACTGGTCGCGGCTGGGATCAAAACGATTGGGCAGAAAAGAAATTCCCCACCCGAAAAACGCTCGATAGTTTGTTTCCAAATCGACCCATTTATGTAACACGCGTCGATGGTCATGCCGCATTGGTAAATGGAAAAGCGCTTGAATTGGCCAAAATTGATACGCAAACACAGGTTGCGGGTGGAAAAATCGATTTCTCGAATGGAATTCTAATCGACAATGCAATGGAATTGGTTTCGAGCCAAATTCCAGCCGAATCGGAGCAACAAACCACCAACGCTTTGCTCAAGGCGCAGCAGAACTGTTTTGCAGTTGGTCTCACTACCGTCGATGATGCTGGACTTCCACTCAGAACCGTGAAACTTATCGAAAAACTTCAGGGCGAAGGCAAGCTCAAAATGCGCATTTACGCCATGCTCGATCCGACCGAAGAAAACTTCGAGGCTTTTCCAAAGCCGTATTCAACCGACTGGCTCACAGTGCGGTCGTTTAAAATCTATGCCGATGGAGCTTTGGGGTCGCGCGGTGCATGTTTGCTCGAGCCCTATTCCGACGATGACGAAAACAGCGGTTTGATGCTTCAAGATACTGCATATTATCATTTCTGGGCAAAACGATGCAAAGAAGCTGGTTTTCAACTTAACGTTCACGCCATTGGCGACGCAGCAAACCAGCTTATGCTGACCGTGTTTTCGCTTTACAACGAAAAAAGCATGGATTTGCGCTGGCGAATCGAACATGCGCAGGTGTTGTCGGTCAAAGACATCGATTTGTTTGGCACTTATGGCATTATTCCTTCGGTACAGCCAACACACGCAACATCCGACATGTATTGGGCCGAATCGCGCTTGGGCAAAGAACGAATGCGTTTTGCTTATGCCTATTTGCAGCTGATGCTCCAAAACGGTTGGATTCCGCTTGGCACCGATTTTCCGATCGAAAACATCAGTCCATTCTATACTTTTTATGCTGCTGTTGCAAGGCAAGATTCCGAAGGTTGGCCCGAAGGCGGATTTCAGCCCGAAAACGCAATTAGCCGCGAACAAGCCCTTCGAGGAATGACCATTTGGGCAGCCAAAGCCAATTTCGAAGAAAAACAAAAAGGAAGTATTGAAGCGGGCAAGTTTGCCGATTTTGTTGTTCTCGACCGCGATTTGATGAAATGTCCCATCCGCGAAGCACGCGAAATCCAAGTTTTGCGAACGGTAGTAAATGGAGAAACTGTGTATAGAGTTCAAAATTGACAGAAAAATCGTAGAGACGCTATTAATAGCGTCTCTACAAAAGATTCAACATGGAAACAATACCCCACCGATGCCGTCCTGCCTGCGCTGCCTGTTGCATCGCGCCCAGTATATCATCGCCAATACCCGGCATGCCCAATGGAAAGCCCGCTGGCGTACGTTGCATTCAACTTACCGACGATTTTTTGTGTAAGCTAATCGACTCGCCCGAGCGACCCAAAGTTTGTTTTGGTTTTGTGTTCGATCCGTTGGTATGTGGCGAAAACAGAGAGGATGCAATGCGAATTATTGGCGAGTTGGAGAAATAATCTTCCAATCAAAATTTCCAAACAAAACCCAAGGTGTAATATCTACCTGGATTATAGCTCATTGTTGTTTGGGTTTTGGTGCCACTTTCGGTTTCAACATCTTGGCAATACACAACATTGCGCGAAAGCAGATTTTTCACATTTGCCTTTACTTCGAGGTGTTTTCCAATTAGTTTCCCAAAGCTGAAATCGATTTGATGATTGGGCATTTCGTAAATGTGTGGGTTTCCGGTATATGGGTCGCCAACAAAGCTGATGCGCTTTCCAACAACATTGTACATGAGGCCAGCATTGATACGAATTGAATCGTTTTGGTAAAACACAGCTGCATTTACTACATAAGGCGATTGACCTTGCAATGCGCGCTTTTCTTCGAGGCTAGCATCGCCAAAGTTGATGGTGCTTGTAACATATGCAGCGTTGAAAACGATCGTGAAGTTTCGGACGATTCCGGTGGTTTTTAAAGCCGAACCGGCAAGACGCATTTCTGTTTCAAGACCAGCCACACGAGCTTCGGGAGTATTCTGGAAAGTATATTGCAAACCACTTCCGGTTGGAATAATCTTGTATTCTATAGCGTTTTTGAATTGCTTGTAAAAAGCACCAAAACTAAACATGCTGAATGCATTTGGGTAAAATTCGTAACGCAAATCGAAGTTGTTGATACTTGCAAAAGTGAGACTGTCGTTGCCCGAAATAACGGCTTTAAGTTCATAATCGTAGTACGACATTGGTGCTATTTCGCGGTATTCGGGACGATTCACTGTTTGTCCGTAAGCAAATCGGAGCTGGCTTCTTTCGCTCATCGAAAAAGAGGCATTGATTGCAGGAAGCAACAACAATGTGTCGGACAAATAATGAACTTTGTCGGCTTTGGTTGGAGGATTGGTT
>DYON01000318.1 GCA_020720525.1 Acetofilamentum sp. | reverse complement strand
GACTTGAAACACCAGTTCTGAGTCTTAACGACATTCTCAATCACAGCGCAAAATCGGCAGATAAGATCATCGGAACCATTAAGTTTCCACTGAAGTATTTGCACGAGTATTTTCAACTTGGTGTGTATCCTTTTGCCAAGGAAGATGAAAAGGGTTATCACCGAAGGCTTTTGAGTACGGTAAATCAAGTAATTGAAACTGACTTGCCTGCGCTATTCGGGGTTGACTATCAAGCCGTTGTGGCTCTTCGTAAATTGCTTACCATTATTGCTGGTCTGGTTCCTTTCAAGCCCAATATTGCTGATTTGAGTCGCGAAATGGGACTTTCGCGCGAGACGGTTGTTCGCTACATCCAGTTTTTGGTAAAGGCCGATATTCTTTCGGCGCTGTATTCGAATTCAGGAGGCATGGGGCAACTCAGCAAGCCAGAAAAGATTTACTTAAACAATTCCAACCTGATTTTTGCACTTGCAGCATTCAAAACACCCGAGATTGGAACCATTCGCGAAACATTTTTCATGCATCAGATTTCTGCAAAGCATCAAGTAAATTACTCGCCAATAAGCGACTTCTATGTAGATGAAAAATTCACCTTTGAGATTGGTGGAAAGTCGAAGAAAAGAAGTCAAATTGCCGGAATTAAGAATGCGTATGTAGTGAAAGACGACATTGAATATGGATTTGGCAATACGATTCCTCTTTGGCTATTTGGTTTTTTGTACTAATTCGCTAACTTTGTAAAACAATTTTGCAACCATGATTCTTCTCAAAAACGCCACCTATATCCATCCGTTCACATTCGAAACAACTACGGGCAACATGCTGGTTGATGATTCAATTGGAGCTGGATTCAGTTTCGTGCCTGCTGAAACCACCGCCGAAATCAATATTGATTGCAGTGGTAAATTTGTTACGCAAGCATTCGTAAACGGGCATCATCACGTGTATTCGGCTTTGGCGCGTGGCATGAATGCGCCTAAAAAGATTCCACAGAATTTTAGCGAAACCCTCGAATATGTGTGGTGGACTCTCGATCAATGTCTCGATGCAGACATGATTCGTCTGAGTGCGCTCACAACAGCAATGGCTTGCGCCAAACACGGCTGCACATTTGCCATCGATCATCATGCATCGCCAAATTTCCTGAAAGGTTCTCTCGAAATTATAGCCAAAGCTTTCGACGAAGTTGGTGTAGGGCACCTGCTTTGCTACGAAATCACAGACCGCTACGGAGCCGAAAAAGCCGCTGAAAGTCTTGAAGAATCCGACGAGTATCTAAAGCAGCGCAATGGGTTGGTTGGCTTACACGCCTCATTTACCGTTGAAGAAGATACTTTGTGGAAAGCAGTAGCCATTGCACATGCGCATGAAACAGGCATCCACATTCATGTGGCCGAAGATCCCATCGATGAAAAACTGACTCGCGAAAAATATGGTTTCAGTGTGATGGAACGTTTACGCAGAGCTGGAGCGCTGGAGCTCAATCACAATATTCTAGGACATGGGTTGCATCTCGATGAAGCAGAGCGCGAACTTGTGCGCAATAGCAGCTCGTGGATGGCCGTGAATGCCGATAGCAACTTGAACAATCGAGTCGGATTTTTTACATCAAAAGGCATTGGCGACCGAATCATGCTGGGAACCGACGGTATGCATAGCGACATGATTAAAAGCGCTCAAACAGCTTTCTTTGCTGGGCAAAATTTCGACAATATTGGAATGGGCAATGTTTATGCTCGTTTGCGAAATTCCGCTACATACATTCAGCAAAAAGGTGTAGCGCATGGCAGCAACAATCTAATTGTACTCGACTACGATTCGCCTACTCCAGTAACACAGCAAAATTTTATGGGGCATTTCTTCTTTGGGCTCGAAGCACGTCATATTCAACATACCATCGCAAACGGAAAACTCATTTTCAGCGAAGGAAAAATCCTAAGCATTGATGAGGAAATTGTTTTGAAAGAATCGAAACTTGCTGCACAGATTCTGTGGGATAAAATGTCGCAATAATTTCGTATCTTTGACAAAATATGTCAACACTGAATTCTATGAATTCCTTTGCTGAATTTATAAGGCTTCAAAGAACATCGCACAATCTTACGCTGCGACATGTTTCAATACTTGTTGGTGTTGACCCAGCCATTTTAAGTAAAACTGAAAATGGACATCGAAAAGCCACGCGCGAACTTGTAAAAAAACTAGCTGCAATTTACCAACTCGACGAAAACGAATTGCTTGAATCGTGGTTCAAAAGCAAATGGACAAAGGAATTGAAAGAATCTGATGTTTCTGTATCAGAGCCAATAACGCTATATCTAAATAAAAGGCTTCCAACAATTTCAGAAATCGGAGCAGCATTGTCAAGCATATTCAATTCGGACAGTCGAATTCTTAAAGCATTTTTATTTGGTAGTTTTGCGTCGAAAAAAGCAACTTCGGGCAGCGACATTGACATTTTGCTCGAAATTGACGAAAACAGCGTTTTTACTTTATTCGATCTTGCTGAAATAAAACACAAAGCACAAAAAGCCACCGATCGAATCGTCGATGTTGTTACCAAGGGTGGAATACCTCAAGATATTTCAGAATCTGTAAAAAAACACAGAAAGTTGCTTTATGAAAAGAAGTGATAGTGAATATAATCACAGAATTCAGCATATCATTGAGGCGATTGAAAATATCCATAAAATCGTGAAAAATATCACCAAAGATGAATTCAAAAACAATATTATCGTGAATAGTGCAGTGTGTTATCAATTTCTCGTCATAGGCGAGGCCATTTTGGCACTGCCAAACGATTTTCTTGAGAAATATGATTATCCATGGTATAAACCCCGTTCGTTTCGGAATTTTCTTGCTCATGAATACTTTGGGGTTGATATGAATATTGTTTATGACACTATCTGGACTGATTT
>DYON01000317.1 GCA_020720525.1 Acetofilamentum sp. | reverse complement strand
GTCCAATTTTGGAGTGAGTTAATCATCAAAAATACAATAAATTTTTCACTAATGTCGTGAAAAATAATTTTGAATGGTGCAATGATAACTGTCAAAACATGTCAATAGTTACTCTGAATATTTTCAATCAATCTTGAAATTTTGTAAACTGAAACGATTTTCTCCCAATTGCGAATAATTTCGTACCTTTGCACTCCCAAAAAAGAGGTGTTATTCAGCGGGATAAAAAATTGTGCCCCGAAAAATAGCAATTACATGGGCCCATTTTTAAAAAAATCGTATGAAATTTACTGAAACAACGCTAAGCGAACCGGTTTTGAAAGCCGTCGAAGAGCTTGGGTTTGAAACATTGACACCAATTCAAGAGCGTACCGTTGCGCTCATTCTCGAAAACGACCACGACATGATTGGCTTGGCCGAAACTGGAACTGGAAAAACCGCTGCATTCGGTTTGCCTCTTCTCGACAAAACTGTAGTTGAAAATCGCAACATCCAAACTGTAATTCTAAGCCCAACTCGCGAATTGTGTATGCAGATTACGCGCGATTTGCAGAGCTATTCCAAATACGTTCCACAGATTAAAATTACACCCGTTTACGGTGGTGCTGCCATCGATCGCCAGATTACTGCACTCAAAAACGGAACCCATATTGTTGTGGGTACACCTGGCCGAATGGTCGATTTAATTAAGCGCAAAGTACTCAATATCAGCGATCTGAAATTTCTGGTGCTCGACGAAGCCGACGAAATGCTCAATATGGGATTTAAAGAAGACCTCGACTTTATTCTCGAACACACTCCTGCCGAAAAGCAAACCCTATTGTTTTCGGCTACCATGCCACGCGAAATTAGAGATATAGCACAAACCTACATGAACAATCCGGAAGAAATTTCGGTTGGAAACAAAAATAAAGGCGCTGCCAATGTTTCGCATCAATACTATATCACGCCTGCTCGCGATCGTTACAGTGCTTTGAAACGTATTGTTGACATCAATCCGAAGATTTACGGTATTGTATTTTGCCGCACGCGTATCGAAACCAAAGAAGTGGCCGACAAACTTATGCAAGACGGCTACAATGCCGATGCACTTCATGGCGATTTGTCGCAGGCACAGCGCGATTATGTGATGAACCGTTTTCGCATCAAAAATCTTCAGTTGCTGGTTGCTACCGATGTAGCTGCGCGTGGACTCGATGTGAATAATCTTACCCATGTAATCAACTACAATCTCCCCGACGAACTCGAAGCATATATTCACCGAAGTGGTCGCACAGGCCGTGCTGGACGTTTGGGAATTTCGATTACATTGGTTCATTCGCGCGAACTTCGCAAAATTAAAGACCTCGAACGAATGGTGGGGAAGGCTTTTGAACGAAAAATGGTTCCCAGTGGATTCGATGTTTGCGAAAAACAGCTTTTCAACTTCATCGACCGAGTCGAAAATATCGAAGTGGACGAAACCCAGATTGAACAATATCTCGATCCAATTTACAAAAAGCTCGAATGGCTTTCGCGCGAGGAACTGATAAAGCAATTTGTTTCGGTTGAATTCAATCGCTTTTTGGAGTATTACAAAAATGCACCCGACTTGAATGTAAACGAGAGCCAGCAGCGCGAAGAGAGAGTTAAAAAATCGCGTTCAACAGCCTACAGCCGTTTTTACGTCAATATTGGCGAGAAAAACGGACTCACAGTTCCCAAAATGATTGGTCTTATCAACGATTACCTAAAACGCCGCGATGTAGCCATTGGCAAAATCGACATTATGCGTAAGTTTTCGTTTTTCGAAATCGATACCGAACATGCAGGCATTGTAGCCGAAGGATTCCGCGACGCACGTTTTGCTGGTGTACAGCTCGAAGTACAGACTTCGAAACCCGAAATGTTTGGCGAAAAACCTACTGGTGAACGTTCGTTTGAGAGAAAGAAATGGTCCGACAAACCACGCAGCGACCGCCCTTATGGCGAACGCTCGCGCAGCGACCGCCCCAATTTCGACAAACCCAAAACGGATCGCCCCAGAACCGACCGCGCCAAGTCGGATCGTCCATATTCCGACAAACCTTGGGCCGATAAGCTGGGAAGCGACAAATCGTGGGATAAACCAAAAGTTGAAAAATCGTGGTCCGATAAACCTGCTGGCGAACGTTCGCGAAGCGACAAACCTGCAGGCGAAAAAACATACGGTGCGAAAAAGAAAGCCGACAAAGGCAGGTTCGAAAAAGACAAAAACAAAGGAAAGCGCAAAAGAAAGGAATAATATAATTTCTTACATTTGAAACCTTTTTGTCCGAACCATTGTCTTTAAACACAATTGCAATACTATGAAATTTCTTTTCTCGATTTTCGCCCTTTTTGTGGTGCTTCAAACCAGCGCCCAAGATACCCTCACCGTGATGCAGTACAATTTGTTGAATTACAACAACTATACATCATATTGTACAGCCAGCAACAATCTTGTAGGTGATAAAGATGGATATATTAAAACCATAATCGATTATGTATTGCCCGACATTTTTACTGTAGTTGAAATAAATGAAAGCAATGTTTCTCTTGATCATTTGCTGAATAGTGTTTTGAATACAAGTGGAAGAACCAATTATGCAAGAGCAAATAGATCGAACTACAAAAATTCAGACATTGTAAATATGCTTAATTACAATACTGATAAGCTTGTTTATCATCATCAGACCGATTTGACCAATACAGTACTTACACGAGATATAAATCTGTATTATTTGTATTATAAAGATCCTAATTTGGCTGTAACACATGATACATCGTGGGTAACTTGCATTGTGATGCACCTCAAAGCTGGCAGTACTACATCTGACGAAACAACAAGATCTGACGAAGTTGATTATTTGATGAATTATCTTAATGCTCTTAATATTGCAGGAAACTTCTTGGTGATGGGC
>DYON01000023.1 GCA_020720525.1 Acetofilamentum sp. | reverse complement strand
GTTGCATTGCAACGACTATAATATGTAGTCAGTTTTCAGATGCAATTCCCGACCGAAGCGTCGGGATAATCAGTTGTCAGTAGCCAGTTGTCAGTATTCAGATGTCAGTTATGAGTGATGGATTATGAGTTGTTGAGTGGCTGCGATGAGGCGATGAGGCGTGGTTGCGATGAGGCGATGAGGCGTGGCTGCGATGAGGCGATAATGCGTGGCTGCGTTGATGCGATGATGCGTGGCTGCGATGAGGCGTGGGAGCGATGAGGCGATAAGGCGTGGTTGCGATGAGGCGATAATGCGTGGCTGCGTTGATGCGATGATGCGTGGCTGCGATGAGGCGATGAGGCGTGGTTGCGATGAGGCGATAAGGCGTGGCTGCGATGAGGCGATAAGGCGTGGGAGCGATGAGGCGAGAAATGCAAATCTGTTTAATCTGCTAAATCCGCTGATGAAAACATTTTCCGCTTAATCCGTATATGTAATTCTAATATTTTCACTACATTAGCTAACTTAAAACACCCGATTTACATGTCGCATCTATATATCCATATTCCTTTTTGCGCTACAAAATGCCCGTATTGCGACTTTTTTTCGCTGGCAACACAGAAATGGCATAGCGATTTTTCTCAAGCATTAGAGATTGAGTCCAAGTTGCGCAGCAAAGAATGTCGAGATTCGCTGCGAACCATTTATTTTGGTGGTGGAACGCCTTCGTTTCCCGAAACAACTGAGCTTGAATTGATGTTGAGCGCCGTTCGTAAACATTTTTCTGTATCGCAAGAAGCCGAAATTACTATCGAGGCTAATCCTGACGATATTAATAGCGAAAAACTTCAGGAATGGCTTGCTATGGGAATTAATCGACTTAGTATTGGCGTTCAATCTTTTTTGGATGCCGATTTGCAATATCTTGGCAGGCGGCACGATGCTTCAAAAGCCCAAAAAGCAATAAACGAAGCTCAAAAAGCTGGATTTAGCAATATTAGCATCGATTTTATTCATGGAATACCAGGCTCAACGGTCGAATCGATGATGCAGAACATAGAAATGGCTGCAAAAATGCGGGTTCAACATTTGTCGATGTATTCGCTTACGGTAGAAGAGGGCACCATCCTGAGTAAACATATTGCGCAAGGAAAAACTGCCAATATTGTAGAAGATTTTCAAGCCGAACTTTACATAAAGAGTTGCGAAAAAGCCGAAGAGGTGGGATTTGCACAATACGAAGTCAGCAATTTTTGTGTTCCAGGCTACGAATCGGTTCACAACAGCGCCTACTGGAATGGAGCTTCCTACATCGGATTGGGTCCATCGGCTCATTCGTTTGATGGAAAAAGCAGAAGATGGAACAAATCGGACTTGATTGCTTATATCAAAGGCGCCGAAAAGGGCAAAATTCCTTTCGATTCCGAAAAATTGAGCTCTATAGACAAATACAACGAATATTTGCTCACTCGCTTGCGGCTGCTCGAAGGAATTTCGTTGCGCGACATGGAAAAGCAATTTGGCGCCGAAGCTTTAGCACAGTTTCGAGGAGATATAGCGAAAAACAAATACCAGGAGTTTTTTGTAATGGAAAATAATTCCTTGTCGCTAAGTCGTTCGGGTTTGCTTTTGGCCGATGGAATTATTGCCTCGCTGATGAAAGGTTAGTTGCTGTCTGAAATAGACTTTTGGATTTATCAATGGGTGAATTTATAGAGATTTAATTGGATTAAAATATTGTTTTTGTTGGGATTATATTCGTTTTGCATTTTCTCAAAACTGCTCACAGCGTAATATGAGCGATTTCGACTTTAAAAATTCCTTAAAAATTTTTACCTTTGCAAATTAAACCACACCATGTTAGCAAAACGCTGGAATTTACGAGAACAAGGAAACGAAGAACACATTCGCCTTATAATGGAGAAGGTAAATGTGAATCGGACCCTTGCCAATTTGTTGGTTCAGCGTGATATTGATTCGTTCGATAAAGCAAAAGCCTTTTTTCGGCCCAGCCTGAGCGATTTGCACGATCCATATCTTATGAAGGATATGGACAAGGCAGTAGATAGGCTTATTGCAGCAATCGATAAAAAAGAACGTGTTTTGCTTTATGGCGATTACGATGTAGATGGTACAACGGCTGTTGCAACGCTCTATAAATTTCTCAAGCGATTCGATATTCCACTCGATTACTATATTCCAGATAGATATTCCGAAGGATATGGCATTTCGTTAAAAGGAGTCGATTATGCTGCCGAAACCGAATGTGCGCTTATTATTGCTGTCGATTGTGGTATAAAGGATCAAGAAAAAGTTCTTTACGCAACGAGCAAGAATATCGATTTCATTATTTGCGATCACCACAGGCCTGGCGACGATATTCCACAAGCTGTGGCAGTGCTCGATCCCAAACGCAAAGATTGTAACTATCCTTTCGAGGAACTTTCGGGCTGTGGCGTGGGATTCAAACTTATGCAGGGGCTTGCCCAAAAGCTCGACATTCATTTCGACGAGTTGAAAGTGCTTCTCGATTTGGTTACACTTAGCATTGCAGCCGATATTGTTCCCGTTACTGGTGAAAATCGTATTTTATCGCACTTCGGACTGAAAATGATTAATACTTCGCCCAGTGCTGGAATCGAAGCTATTCTGAAAACGGCTGGAGTAAAGCGCCGACCCGATAGTTATTACAAAACCGACTATTCGTTCACAAAAAAAATAACCATATCCGATCTCGTTTTTATTGTTGGCCCTCGGGTGAATGCAGCAGGGCGAATTCACAGTGCCCGCAGTTCGGTCGATTTACTGGTGAGCGACGATGCTCTGCTTGCCGAGGAATTTGCTATGACAATTGATGGATTCAATATTGAACGGAAAAGTCTCGATGCAAATGCTACATCCGAAGCACTTACAACCATCGAAGATTCGCTCGACGACTTCAATCGTAAATCGACTGTGCTCTACAACCCTGCATGGCACAAAGGAATTTTGGGAATTGTTGCTTCGCGGCTAACCGAGCATTACTATAAGCCAACCATTGTTTTTACCGAATCGAGCGAAAAAGGAATTATTACCGGGAGCGCCCGATCGATCAAGAATTTCGATATTTACGAAGCCATTGGTGCTTGCAGCGATTTGCTTATTCATTGGGGCGGTCATACCTACGCTGCCGGATTGTCGCTCTACGAAAGCAATTTTGAAGAATTCCGACGCAGAATCGAAGAATATGCGCAGGCAAATATCACCGACGATATGATGATTCCTCTCATTGAAATTGATTCGTATCTCGATTTCAACGAAGTGACCAAAAAATTCTATACCGTTTTGAAACAATTTGCACCATTTGGTCCTGGAAATATGAATCCAGTTTTTCAAACCAATCGAGTTTACGACAACGGTTTCTCGAAATTGGTTGGTAGCAATCATATTAAACTCATGGTTACACAAAGCCACTACAAAAGTTTTGGCTTGCCTGGAATTGCTTTTCAGTTGGGCGATTATTTTCAGTATATCGAGAGCAAAGAACCATTCGATATTGTTTACTCAATCGAAGAAAACGAGTGGAATGGCAATACCACGCTTCAACTCAATATCAAAGACATCAGAACCGAAAAAGACAAAGGAGATACGCAGGAATGACCAATAGAATTGTAAGTGGAATAAGGCCAACGGGCAATTTGCATCTAGGAAATTATTTTGGTGCAGTGAAGAACTTTCTCAAATTGCAGGAAGAAAGCGATTGTTTTTTCTTTATTGCCGATTACCACAGCCTTACAACTCATCCCACTCCCGAAAACTTGAACTACAACGTAAAGCAAGTGCTTGCCGAATTTGTTGCTTGTGGGCTCGATCCCGAAAAAGCAACTTTGTATATTCAAAGCGATATTCCAGAAACCGCCGAGCTGTATTTATTTTTAAATATGAACGCTTATTTGGGCGAGCTCATGCGTGTTACTTCTTTCAAGGAAAAAGCACGCAAAAATCCCAACAATGTGAATGCAGGTTTGCTTACATATCCAACACTTATGGCTGCCGATATTCTTATTCATCGTGCCGAAAAAGTGCCTGTTGGGAAAGACCAAGAGCAGCATCTCGAAATGACCCGCACTTTTGCTAGCAGGTTCAATCGGATGTATAAAACCGATTTTTTTCCCGAACCAGTTGCTTATAACTTTGGCGAAGAGCTTGTGAAAGTTCCGGGTCTCGATGGAAGTGGTAAAATGGGAAAATCGGAAGGCGAGGGAAATGCTATTTTTCTAATCGACGACGAAAAGACCATTTCGAAGAAAATAATGCGTGCTGTTACCGATGCAGGTCCAACCGAAGCCAATCAGACTCCCCCGCAGGCCATCGCCAATTTGTTTGCTTTGCTCGATATTGTTTCTACTGCCGATACAGCAGCATTTTTCCGCGAATCGTATGCCAACTGCACCATTCGTTATGGCGACCTCAAAAAGCAGCTGGCAGTTGATATGAACAACTTTGTGGCTCCCATTCGTGAACGAATAATCGATGTGGTTTCGAACGATGCACTTATATCGAAAATTGCAGCCACAGGTCGCGAGAAAGCACGTGAAAGTGCTTCGAAAACCATTGAAGAAGTCCGTCAAATAATAGGTTTTAAAACAATTTGATATGAAACCAGCAAAAGGTCTATTCCAGTTTGCCGCATGGCTCATTCGCATTACAATGATGGTGTTTGCTTACACCGTTTTTTTCGAAACCGTTAAAACATTCGACTTTTCTGCTCTCGAATTTTACATTGCTGCGGCATTTTCGCTGTTTACTGTGCTGCTTTTTGTTGGTGGTTTTCTTGCCAAACCTGCAATGACAGTGCTAAGTGCATTTTTTCTTTTTGGACTATCTGTCTATCAGCTTGTTGTGCTTTTTACACAAGAACCCAACTTGCCAATGTTGGTTTTTCTGATGTCGATGTCGATGATGCTCATGATGTTTAGCGTAGGAAACAAGAAATAATGCCAAAACCAGTAAATTATTCAACCGAAAAGCCCAAAGAGCGCACCATTTTGGTTGGGCTTATTACGCCTTCGCAACCCGAAGAAAAGGCTGCCGAATACATTGCCGAACTCGATTTTTTGGCACGAACAGCCGATGCCGATGTGATAAAATATTTTACCCAACGATTGCCAAACCCCGATAGCCGAACTTTTGTGGGTACTGGAAAATTGAAAGAGATTGCTGCGTATGTCGAAGACAATCATATCGATATGGTGGTGTTCGACGACGAACTCACCCCATCGCAGTTGCGAAATATTGAAGGCGAATTGGGTTGCAAAATTCTCGACCGCACCAATCTGATTCTCGATATTTTTGCGTCGCATGCACGCACGGCTTATGCGCGCACACAAGTAGAACTTGCTCAATACGAATACTTGTTGCCTCGCCTTACACGCCTGTGGACTCACTTGCAGAAGCAGCGTGGTGGTATTGGAATGAAAGGTCCGGGCGAAAAAGAAATTGAAACCGACCGCCGGATTATTCGTCAACGTATTTCGTTTTTGAAGGAAGAATTGAAAGATATCGATCGGCAAAAGCAGACCCAGCGCAAAAATCGCGACAAGCTTATTCGGGTTTCGCTGGTTGGATATACCAATGTAGGCAAAAGTACCATTATGAATGTGGTTGCCAAAGCCGATGTGTATGCCGAAAATAAACTTTTTGCTACGCTCGATACCACTGTGCGCAAAGTAACCTACAATCATTTGGCGTTTTTGCTCAGCGATACCGTTGGTTTTATTCGCAAACTGCCTCACCATTTGGTTGAATCGTTTAAATCGACCCTCGACGAGATTCGTGAAGCCGATTTGTTGCTACATATAGTTGACGTTTCGCACCCAAATCATCAAGAACAAATGGAAACAGTGAGCAAAACACTGCTCGATATTGGTGCTGGCGATAAACCAGTTTTGATTGTATTCAACAAAGTTGACTTGTACGTGCCCGACGAACAATTTGGCGATGACCGATTCGACGATAATGTAGAAGAAGAGGTGTCGGTCAAAAAAACCCCCGAGCAACTTCTCGAAGAAAGCTTTATGGGGCGAACCAATCTGCCTACTATTTTTATTTCGGCCAAAAAAGGCTATCAGGTCGATGCTTTTAAAGAATTGCTTGCTCAGAAAGTGAACGAACTTCACACAACCAAGTATCCGGGTGTAGTTCCCTACTATTGATTGAACACTATCTGCAAATTAATGTAGCTGAACAAACAGTATTATTGTGATGATATGATTGAAAATCAAGATTACAATTCAACAGAAGTTCTGAATTCGGAAAGCGAATTTCTTTCGTGTACATTCCAAAACTGCTTGTTTACTGGAATCGATTTGAGTGGTTTCACTTTCGACGCTTGCCATTTTATCGGATGCGATTTTAGTATGTGCAAACTCCACAAAACGGTGTTGGTCAATGCTAAATTCGACGATTGCAAATTGCTGGGACTCGATTTTGGCAAATGCTCTAAATATATTTTCTCGGTTGCATTTCGTAAGTGCATTTTGAATTATTCGGTTTTTCAGAAAATGACTTTACGCAAAACGCAATTCATTCAATGTGTGATTCACGAAGCTTTTTTCGACGAAGCCGACCTTACCCAAGCCTCGTTCGATGGTAGCGATCTCGAAGGAACAAGGTTCGAACATTGCAACCTCACCAGCTCCGATTTTCGCAATGCACTGGGATTTGTTATTTTCCCACAGCTCAACAAACTCAAAGGCGCCCGCTTTTCGTACCCTGGTGTTCTTGGCCTTCTGTCGGACGCTGGAATTGTGGTGGAGTAAAGCGACGCATGCATATAAAAATATTTCTACATTTACATAAAAAAAATGAAGCTCATTTTCGCTACCAACAATGCCCATAAGCTCGAAGAAGTACGACAAATATTTTCGGCGAAAATTGAAATTGTAAGTCTAAAGGATGTTGGTTTTTTGGATGATATTGAAGAAACAGGCAGTACACTCGACGAAAACGCAATTATTAAAGCAAGGGCTGTATATTCAGAAGCAGGCATCGATTGTTTTGCCGACGATACCGGGCTCGAGGTTGAGGCTCTCGATGCACGGCCTGGAGTTTATTCGGCACGCTATGCTGGCGATGGACACAATTTCGAAGCCAATATCGACAAACTTTTAGCAGAGCTGAATGGAATTGAAAACCGTAAAGCCCGATTTCGCACGGTGGTTTGTCTCATCTTTTCTGGCGAAGAGCATTTGTTTGAAGGAATAGTTGAGGGTGAAATTCTGTTGTCGCGACAAGGAAAGGGCGGTTTTGGATACGATTCAGTTTTTCGACCAATTGGACAAAATGTTTCGTTTGCCGAAATGGCTTCAGATGCCAAAAATGCAATTAGTCATCGTGGGAGAGCTATGGAAAACATGAGAAGATATTTTCAACGGCATGACTATCAATAACATAGAACAAAGCTGCATCCTTTTTGGCAAATCTAAGTTGGCTGCAAATCAAAAATAGAAAACCCAATCGCGGTGTTGATTCAAATCGATTATCGACGACTTTGAAATTCCGTATTTTATCATTAAAGCCTGTTCGGGTTTTAGTTTTACAAACTTTTCTTGATAGTATTTGCTCATTTTTGGTGCAATCACAATATCTGCTTGAGGCAACGAAATGGTTGCAGGTGGAATTTTGTAGTCGTTGATGGTGATGGCTTTATAATTTGCAAAGGCTATAAACTGATTGTTTCTGAAAACCACCGAGTCGTTGAATTGAGGTGGAACAGCAATTGTTTTTAGCCCATTTCGTTTTGCAAAGTTTATTACTCGATTCAATACAAAGGCCGAAGGCAGATAATCTGGCTCTGGTTCGACGATATACAGATTCTGTTTGTGTTTTATGCCAGTCAAATATTGTTTTCCATCTTTGAGTGCAAACCAAAACGAGGAGTTTTTATTTTCGATTGCATGGTTCCATTGGAATGCCGATGCCAGCGTAGCAAAAATAAGAATAGGAAAAATAAGTCGAATTTTCTTCATTGTTATCATTGCAAAAATCAACGCAATAATCATTGCAATAACTAATGCCGACCAAGCATTCACGAAGATGTTTCCTGCAACTGCGTAAGGAAGCGATTCAACCGTAACCACAATAAAATTCATGATTTTTACCAGCAAAATGGTAGCCCAGGCAGCAAGAACATTAAGTCCAGGAATCCACGAAAGCAAAACAGCTCCCATTGCCGCATAGAGCACGATTCCCGAAAGAGGAACAACGAGAATGTTGGTGAGTAGGAAATACACGGGGAATTGCCCGAAATAGTAAAGAATGAATGGCAGAGTTGCTATTTGTGCAGCCAAAGAAACACAGGCCAATTGCCATATTTGGTCAATCCATTTGTTTCTTACATAAGCAAGACGGTAAATTGGTTTTTGGAACAGAAAAATCCCAGCAACAGCAGCAAAAGAAAGTTGAAATCCAACCTCACCAATACTTCCTGGGTTTATTGCTAAGAGAATGAATGCCGCAGCGCATAAGCTGTTTAGGGGGTTTATTTTCCTATGAAGGGCTTCGCCTAACACAATGAAGCTTATCATAACTGCCGATCGTAGAACTGATGCAGAGAGTCCTGTTATCATGGAATAGAACCAAATTAGGAGCAAAACAACGATTACTCGTAACCATTTTTTCCTTTTTAACCATGCAAAAAGTCCAAGTAAAGATGAAATCATAATGTAAATAACGCCAACATGAAGTCCCGAAACCGACATGATGTGAATAACTCCTGCTTTGCTATATGCTTGCATCATATCGGCACTAAGGTCGGCGCGGTAGCCTGTAAGCATAGCCGACACAACGGCATACTCTTCGGTTTTTCCCAATTGATTTTGCAGAATTGAAACCAGTTTATTTCGAGCCGCAAGGGCAAATGCCATCAAAGGATTTCCTTTGTTTTGCTCAAGTAATGTCCAATTTCCATCGGAAATGTAGGCTTGATGAAAAATATTTTTGTCGGCAAGAAACTTTTGATAATTGAAATCGGAATTAAATACTGGCTTTTCAACTACCGAAAGAATGAATTTTGTTGCAATCAAATCGCCATAAGCGGGTATTTGAGCCGAATCGGTTTGGGCAATATAAAGCAATATTTCCCCTTCGGACTTTTGCCAACCTTCTTCGGTTTTTAGAGCCACAGCTCTTGCTGTAGTTTTGAAGGTGCCGTTTTTTTGTTCAACCGAATTGTCGATTTGGAGCATCATTTCTACTTCGCTGTTTGGCGTTGTTTTGCCGATAAAAAATTCGTTGTTGCGAAAATCGCTTCGATGTGAAATGTAATACGCCGAAATAAAAATAGTGAAAATAAGCAGTACACTCTGAACATGCCGCAAATTGTAGGAATTGAATTTTTTTAAAAAAAGCAGCCATGCTCCCAAGGCAAGAAAAAGAGCTATGAGAATTGAAGTAAGTTGCGAAATGGCTAAAAAATGAATTCCGCTGCGATACATCAGAATGCCCGCAACAAAAGGAATAATAATCCTAACAAAAGGCATTTTCGACCAGGAATCCATCGGCGAAATCAGTTATTCGGTTGGAAAAATTTGATCAATCGTTGTTATTTCGATGCCAAGATAGTAAAATTTTAGAATATCAATATAAATAAAACCTTGGCGAGCCATATTCATAGCGCCCTCTTGGCTCATGCCAACCCCATGACCAAAGCCTTTGCCGCTAAAAACCACTTGGTCGCCTTGCTCGCTGATATTGAAAAAAGTAGATCGCAATTTAAAATCTTCTCTTACTCTTCTCAGGCTGATGTTATCGACCAAATATGCTTTTCGTGAAGTTTGCGAAAAATTGGTAACGCGTTTTGCTTCAATAGGATTGTTGATTGGAAATTCGAAGTTTTTGCGAAGGTATTCGAGCCATTCGGTTCGTGATAACGATTTTTGCCACGAATAGCTATTTTGCCCAATGCTGTAGGGGTCGTTTACCGAACGCAGATAGTAAACAGCTTTTCCCCAAACATCTTCTGAATTTGCTGTTTGCCCGCCCGAATTTGAATGAAAAACAGCCATAATGGGCTGTCCGCTGGTATCAATCATTATTTCGCCTGCAGTTTTGGAAGTGGCTAACATGATGTCGGTATTTCCACAGCGACCTTTGTAAACCTGACAATGGGTTTGATCGCAAAGTTGATAGCCTTCTGCAGCGTGCTTTTCGATATTGCGAAGTGTAAATGTACGCACAGCAACTGCCTGAACTTTGAAAAACTCACCATTTTTTGCAATTCCTGCTTCGGCCTGCACAACACCTGCCACATAGTGTTCGAGTTCTACTTCGTTGATGAGCCAAATGGTACCATCGTCGCGAAGCGAAATGAGCAGATTGTCGTCGTATAATCTTTTGGGGTCGGGCTGCAAAATCTGAAAAATATTCAAAAACCCATTGCTCTGAAGACGAATGAATTTTCCCATAAAAACAGTATCGACCGAAGAAAAAACCACCAACTCGTCATTTATTGGTTTTATGGTGATTGTGTCGTTTTTATTCCAAGCTTTTCGAGTAGTTCCCGACGAGTCAATCATTTCGTAACTACCCGAAAAAACAACAATCTGAACCGATTTGAAAGTTTTATCGGTATAAATGCGCACCCTTACATCGCTACGAGCATTGACTGTGAAAGTCGTTGCCAATGCTAAAAACAGGAGTATTGTGCGCAATGTATTCATGCTATTTTTTGCAAATTTCAACAATTCGTTTGGCCACCCGTGCAGGAGCTCCTGCGCCACCAAGTTGCTTGTATAGCAAATCGTATTCCGAAAGCATTTTTTCGCGGGTGGGGGATGGCGAAATTATTTTGTCCATCTCATTTGTCATGTTTGTTACATTGAGTTTGGACTGGATGAGCTCGGTGCAAATTTCTTTTCCAACAATCAGGTTGGCAAGCGAAATGTATTTGATATTTTTTCCAACCAATCTACGGGCAATCCAAACCGAAATAGCATTTGCTTTGTAGCAAATCACCTGTGGCACACGAAACAAAGCTGCTTCGAGAGTCGATGTGCCACTTTTTACAAAAGCAACTTTGGCTATGGAAAAGAGATTGTACGATTGATCTGTCAAAAGAGTAACATCGTATCCAGTAATGTTGTATAGTTCTTGAGGTAGCAAACTTACTGCTCCAACAACAATTTGATGCGTGCTTTTGTATTTTGCCGATGCTTGTAGCATGAGAGGGAGCATACGTTTCAATTCCTGTTTGCGACTACCAGGTAGCAATGCAAGAACAGGTTTATCGGTTGGCAGGTCGATTTTTGATGGATTATTTTTAAATTCTTCGATGGCATCGATTAACGGATGACCATAATACTCGGTTTCTACATCGTATTTTTGATAGAATTCCTGTTCAAAAGGCAAAATAGGAAATAGAAAATCGACATCGCGACGAATTTTTTTAACCCTCGATTTTTTCCATGCCCAAACTTGTGGCGAAATGTAATAAATCACTTTCAGATTTTGCTCTTTTGCCCATGCTGCCATGCGGAGGTTGAATCCAGGATAGTCAATCAGAATAAGTGCGTCGGGTTTGAATTCAAGAATTTGCTGTTTGCACAATTTGAAATTGCGCATGATGGTTTTAAGGTTCATCAGCACCTCAACAAAACCCATGAAAGCCAATTCGCGGATGTGCTTTTTTACTTCAACTTTTTGTGCAATCATTTTATCGCCGCCCCAGCCACAAATTTCGGCATCAAGGTCGAGCAACGCTATTTGTTTGGTCAGATTCGATCCATGCAAATCGCCCGAGGCTTCTCCGGCAATGATGAAATATTTCATGCGCTCCAGTTGAAGTAGAAATACACAAGGGCAAGAACAAAAGTTACAAGCAAAATGCCTCTGCCGGTTTTATCGGCTTTCAATCGAATCAAATAGTATCTGAAAGGTAGAAGGTTGATAGCCAATGCCAATAGCTGAATTGTGCTTTCGGTTAATGGGTTTGTGCTGAAAAATCCACTTATCAATTTGATGAGAAAGTAGAAAATGACAGGCAAAACCAGCGCCATCACAATTCCAAGCCAAATATTGTCGCGTTTAAAAAACTCTCTCATAAACTATTTAATTGTTGTTTGATTGTTTCGATATGTTTGTGTGCTGTGAGGTCGATTGTTACTGGAACAACACTTATAAAGCCGTTTCTGAGGGCAAAATCGTCGGTGTTTTCGTCTTTATCCAAAATGATGAAATCGCCTTTTAGCCAGTAGTATGGTTTTTCGTGCACATCGATGCGTTTTTCGAAGCCTTCGTTCCAATAGCCAATACTTTGCCTACAAACCTTAATGCCTTTCGGATAGGTGTTGTCGGGGAAGTTAACATTCAAACAAGTGCCGTCGGGTAAGCCCTTTTCCATAGTAGCTTTGCAAATTTCCTGAACCGATTTTTCAGCGAAACTGAAGTCGAGATTCGTGTCGTAATTGAACATAGAAAAACCAATGGAGGGGATGTTTTGCATGGCTCCTTCGATGGCCGCAGCCATTGTTCCACTGTATAAAATATTGATAGAGTGGTTGCTGCCATGATTGATGCCACTAACAATAAGATCGGGTTTTCGGTCTAAAATCTGGTTCATTGCAAGTTTTATGCAATCGGCCGGAGTTCCACTGGTGCTATATCGTTCTACGCCATTTTCGGTCGGCAATTTTTTGAATCGTAAAGGAAGACTGATGGTTACCGCATGACCCATTCCCGACATACCAGTAGAAGGTGCCACCACAACCACTTTGCCCAAAGGTTGCAAAAATGAAATAAGAAAACGAATTCCAGGGGCATCGATGCCATCATCGTTTGATACAAGAATGAGTTTTTCCATAGTGTTAGTCAACAGCATTGAGCTTTTTTTCAAGATCTTTGAGTGCCGAATTCTGACCTTCGAGATTTTTATTTTCCGATTCGATGGTCGATTTATTTTCTTCGGTTTTTTTCTCAGCATCTTCTATTCTTTTTTTATAATCTTCTATATCTTTAGCCAGCTTTTCGTTTTCTTTTTCAAGATCCTTGACGTTTTTCTCTGTTTTCCCAATCAGTTCTTTTTGTGCTTCGAGTTGCTTGTTTACTGCGTCTTTTGCCATTGAAACAGCAAAGTCGTAAATCATTTTTTCAGCAGCTTTGTATCCACTTGCATGCTCTTTCGAATTGAGATATGCGCCACCCAAATCGAAAGCAACAATAAATTTGACAAAGCCATCATTCTGTTCAGTAATAGCGTACACATCAACAGTATTTGAAGATATTGTCAAAATAGTTGCATCGTCAGCCATCATTTCCGATTTTCCGGAAACTTTTGCTCCAAAGCCTTTCATTTTGTCTTTCCAATCTTTGATAACATCGTCGGCATTAGCTTCGGCAATGCTAACAACCAGACAATTGTTCTTTCCGCTACCGATTTTCTCGATGCTTTCGGAGACTTTGGGTTTTTGCGCCTGCGTGTAGAATGCAAAGGCAGAAATTGCGAGAAGGAGGAGGATTTTCCGCATGTTTTTTTTGTAAAATTACAAAATTTGGGGGAATATGGATTTTTTACTTTATAAGTTTCTGATGGAAAAATTATTTTCATCAGAAACTTATAAAGTATTATATTTGCCCCATGAACTCCAACACCCACCTCCTCAACCAAATTCGCCAAAACAGATATCTCTGGCGCCAAAACCGCCTTATTGGACTTGCTCCTTGTCCCTATTGCCAAAACACCAAAACTCATCGAAACGGACATCGCAAAAATGGACTCAAATTGTTTCACTGCCCCAATTGCAATAAATCATTCTCCGAACGAACTGGAACTTGTTTCCATTATACAAGATTGAAATCGAAAATGGATCAATGTGCATCGATGATGACTAATGGCTATGTTTCTCTAAAAGAAATGTCCGACAAATTAAATGTGAGCATCCCAACTGCTTTTGAATGGCGGCATAAAATACTTAGTGGAATGAAAAACAATCCGAGCCAGTTCGATGGTACTGTCGAATTGCAATCGATTGAACTTGCTTTTAGTAGAAAAGGACTTCGAGTAAAAAACACACTCAAACGAAATGGTGCAACTGTCAAAATGTTAATTGTCGCCGATTCTAATAATAGCGTAGCTTTACATCTGTCAAAAATTGGAAAGCTAATTCTTGACGATATTTCTGACGTTTTAAAGGAGAAACTATCTTCTGCCTCACAAATTGTAAGCCCTTTCAGCGAGGTGTTTCTGCAGTTTAAAAAGGTCAACCAGCAGATGCCAATTACTCTTCATTCTCACGACCGTCACAGATTATGTGAAAAAACGCCGCAAACAAATATGCTGGCATCGCAACTTAAAAACTGGATATACCTAAGTATGCGCGGTGTTTCTACGAAATATTTAACCAACTACGCTCACTGGTTTGGACACATCAACGAACTTGCAAAAAATATTTCTTATTCTGCTGTCGATCAAAACCTGAAATCAAACAAATTTGCGTGGGCATTGTATGCGGCTCGCGAAAAAATTTATCACCGTTTTATGTTGCATAAGGCAGAAGAAGAATACGTATGCAGCTTTGCTAAAGAATGGAAAACTGCTGGCGAAATGTGTTTGCTTTTTTCCGACTCTGATTTTGATTAGTGGGCAATAATCAATTTTCCCGATTTTGTAATTCCATCTTCGGTGGTGGTTGAGTACAAATACATTCCGTCTGGAATTTGATTTGTGTTGATTGTGAATGAATTGCAATTTGGCTTATTCATCAAAACGATTGTTTTACCCTCAATATCTGTTAGCCTAAAAATAAGGTTGGAACTCGTTTGATTTTCGATGACAAAGGTTGCTTTTTCGTTGGCTGGATTTGGGAATACAGTAATTTCTGACGAACTACCCCATTCTGGCATTTCTATTCCCGTGTTTAATGTACTGTCGAATGGCTCAACGATTATAACCCCAGCTTGAAAATCGCTTAAAAAGATTTTTCCGTCGTTGCCAACCGAAATCGAAGAGCTTCCAAATACATTCAACCACCCTTCACTTCCAACGAAATCGGCCGATGCTCCTGCAACTATCCCTTGTGAAATGTCGAAAATTTGAAGCCCATGAAATTTATCTGCAACGTAAATATAGCTGTTTTTTAATGCCACATCTTGAGCGTTGAGGAAAATGTTGAAAAACGAGCCATCGGTCTGTAGCTGCCCACTCGACCAAGATATCCACAATATAGTCGTTTTGCAGCTTACTGCAATGGTATTGCGCTCTATGTCAACCGACAAAATTTCGCCTGGCATTTGAATGGTGTCAATAAATACAAATTGATCGTTCTCGATTTTGGTGGCTACAAGGTAGAAAAGACTGTCGATTTTTTGACCGAAATAGGCTGTGTCGCCAACAACAACAAGAGAGTTTGCACTGTTTTGCAATTCAATTTCATCAACAATGGGATAGTTGTTAATCGAATCAAACGGGTTCACAATTTGTACCGATTGGTAGCCCAGAAGGTTGTCGGAACTTCCCACTATCCTTGATCCAATATTCGTTTTTGCAACATCAAGCAGCAGCCAACTATGTGGAATGTTGTCAACAGCCTCTACTTGTCCTCCTAGTTGCCAGTTGCGTAAATTGAATACTTCTCCAGTGTTGAGTATTAGTAGTGAATCGTTTAAAATCTCGAAATCGGTTACAAATTGTGTATTGATGTGTAGAAGACTCGACTGATTCGATAGCCCTGTTGGGAATAGCAAACTGTCAATCGCATACGCAAACAATCCATTCCCTTCGTGGCAACCCCACAATGTGTCGTTAATCACTTTATTGTTGGTGCACCAGCCGCCAGTGTTAATTAGACCCAAGGTGTCGAAGGGATGAAGTTGCGAAATATCGCTGATTAAGATGCCTGCCCATTCCGATGCAATGGCTATATATGGCGTACCCGTCATCACCGATGCATCAAAATGCCACAAGCCGCCATTGACTTTCCCAATTTCTTTCATGGTGTCGGCTGGGAGCCCTGTTGCATCAAGAATGGGTAAATATGTTAGGGGCAGGGCAGAGTAATCGGGTGCTGCGGTAGTCGCCAAAAACAGGGTGTCGTTGTGCGATGCCATGTTGATAATATTTACTTGAGCTAAGCCAGGAAAACCTCCTCCCACATTGAGCGAATCTACCATCGATAGATTGCTGCCGTTTATTTGCAAGGCATAAAACACCGAACTTACTATTGCTAGATTTTGTGGGCCACCACAGACATATACAATATCGTTGCGTAAATCGGCAAATTGTACATCCATCAAATACCAGATGTTTGGACTCGACCATGTTGCCACTGGTGCTGCTAAATTGTGAATGTTGTAGATGCTAATTGTTCCTATCAGTCCATGATTTCCAACTGCAATCAAATCGCCTCGTTTGGCAACAGCAAATGAATTGAATGGTCCAAAATATCCAAGATCGTCAAATGATGTGCCTGTGAATCGAAGCATGCGAATTCGATTGTTGTCGGCAACAAATACAGTATCGTTCGAGAGACAAATGTCGTATGCGGCTTTTGCTCCTTGATTGTGCATATTGTACTGTGCCAAAATTGCCAATGTGTCGCTTGTGTAATCTAATGCATAAACACCATCGTGCGTGGCTGCAACAAACAGTACATTTCCAACCAATTCGGTCTCGTTTATAAATCCAACAAATGGTCGTTGTGCTACCACCATTGGGTTTCCTGTATCGCTAAAATCGTACACTTTGAGAATGGAACCTACACCAGCAATCAGTTTCTGAGATGTGCTGTCCCAGTCAACAACCGACGAACTGCTGAAAGTTGTTTGTCCGATTCTTTTCAAATCAACGGTTTGAGAAAAAATGTTGCTGGTTGTAAGTAAAATAGCGACAAATAGGATAAGTTTGTTCATAAAGCGCTGGTGTTTTTAGGCAAATTTATCGGTTTTTCGCATTGGTGAATATGATTTTTGAGTTTTTTAACTCATATTTACAATTTTCAATGCTTAACTTTGCAATTCAAATCAGAAAAAATGGCACTTATAAAAGCTGTTAAAGGAGTTTTACCCCAATGGGGCGAGAATGTGGCGATTGCAGAAAATGCAACCATTACTGGAGATGTGGTAATGGGAGATAATTGCAGCGTTTGGTTCAATGCAGTTATTCGTGGCGATGTTCACTCCGTTCGCATTGGCAACAATGTGAATATTCAAGACAATGTGGTTATTCATTGCACCTATCTAAAATCGCCAGTTAGTATTGGCAACAATGTTTCTATTGCTCATGGTGCTATTGTTCATGGTTGCAAAATTGGGAACAATGTGCTCATTGGTATGGGGTCCATTGTTATGGACGATGTTGTGGTCGAAGATAATTGCATCATTGCTGCTGGGGCTGTTGTTACCAAGGGAACAATTGTTGAAACAGGTGGCGTTTATGGTGGCACACCTGCAAAAAAAATTAAAACACTCGATGCCTCTCTTCTCGAAGGCGAAGTGAAACGCATTTCGAGTAACTACATGATGTATGCTTCTTGGTACGACCAAGGCCTTTAAAAATACTTTGTTGATTTCTCAAACCACCAACGCTTCCATTCCGCCTATGGCAGAACAGGGGCGTCCTTCGCTTCGTGAGTTCATCACACAATGCGTGGCTGGAATGTTGGTGCTATCAGTTACCTCATGCAAATATAAACTAATTTATTTTTGTGGGCAA
>DYON01000316.1 GCA_020720525.1 Acetofilamentum sp. | reverse complement strand
GGCGGATCAATTCCTTCGCGCGGTCCAGGTCACCATCGTGGTTGGCGGCGATGTCTGCAATGAAGTAGGTCGGATGGTTCAATCCGATGGTTCGGTTTCCAAATTTTATTTCCATTGTTTTCTCCTATTATGGATTGCGAAATAATCCGGCATAAATTTATTTTTCGCACAAATCGGCGGAAGCGCACAACTCTGCGATCTGCTGCGCTGAAATTTGATAAACAAAATAGGTGTATGCGATGATATCCACAGGCTCAAAATGATTGCGAAGCCAGGCATATTTATTGGGGTCTTCAAGAATGCCAACCAGATCACTTCCGCCGACGACCAGAGTCCCAGCCTGAACATGGTCGGGCGCGTATACCGCTTCTGGATGTTCAGATAAATACTGCTCCAAATAAATTTGCCCCTGTCCCCAATCAAGGTTTGAGTCGGATAAATATTTATAGGTCTGTGTTTTATCCCAAACAAATTCATTGAAATAAGGAATGTAATACGGAAAATACGATAAAACGGATGTCATTAAATACACAATCAGCGTCACGCTCAATACTTTTTTGCTGACTGAAAATCCCTGCCAGCCAACAAATAAACTGCCCGAAAAAACATAAAGCAGAGGAAACATAACAAGGTAATATCGGATACCGATTTGGGTATTGAAAAAGAAATTGAAATATATCGTAAAAAACGCAATGGGAACCAGCAGGAACACTTCATCGCGTAAAAAATTCGCACGACGATCCCTGCCAACAAAGTACACGATAAATGAAAAAGCCATAATGATCTGCGATGCCAGCGGGACTTTAAGTAAAGCGGCAATGAAATAATAACCTAAAAATCCCTTTGGCTTGCTCAACTGCCCAAGCAAATATAAATTCCCATATCGGTTGCCGCTCTGCTCGGTGTTGATCATCCAATCCAATCCTTCCAAATAGGGGTAAGGCGCCGGGATTAGAATCTGCCGCAAAACAGCATTTTTTTGCAAAGCCATAAATGGCGCAGACTTGAATTGATAATCTCCAAAACGGGTAAACACGCGATTGAACAAAAAGCCCGCATTAATAATCAAAATAGCCGCAACCATTGCCGCGAAGATATACGCAATATATTTTTTGAGAAATGACTTTAATGTTTTCGCCGCTGTAAAAGAATGCTGAATGTCACGCCAATCGTAAATTATGAGGGAGATCAGACTCAAAGGGAACAGGACAATTGCCGTATATTTAACAACCTGACTTACGCCCAACGCCAGTAAAAACAACAAACCGTTTTTGAGCGTGCGTTGATTTGCAAACAGCCACAAACGATAAAAAGTGAAACAAACAGCCCCAAGTATGTACAGGTCTGTAGTTACAAGTTGTGAATGTGCGATGATGTTTGGATCAAAAACGTATAGCAGGAGCGAAAACATTGCGGGGATAAATCCATACAACGAACGCGACCATGAAAAAACCAAATATGCCACCAGCATCGAAGCGATGATCGTCACCAAACGCGCCACCGCAAATCGTTCCAGCGCAACTTTCAAAAAGCCATCTGGCAGGAAAGGTGCAAGACCCTTGGGCAGGACATTCAACACTGAAATGGGCATTTTGCTGTCATCGAAACGGGTTGAATTTCCGCTTAAAACATTTCCGCCGTACTGATAATGAAGGTATTCATCCAATGTCAGGGATACTTTTGCCGAACTTGAAATGGATAGCAAAACAAAAATAATCAAAACCAATAACATAGCCACGTTCTGATTTTGGTACGCGCGGGAACTTGCGTTAAGAACCTTCATGCTGTTGATTACAGTGGAAAAGCCTGTGGATAACTTATTGCTTCCTGTGGAGAACCATATTTATAGATAAGCGCAAGAAGCATCTTTACTGTTGGTAACTACGGATTTTCTGTGGATAACCCTGTTCAAATTGGGTATAAAACTCGTTCAAGCCTGTGGAAAACTCGGGGAGAGATTCGCCCAGGGCTGTGGATAACTTCTGGGTAGACAGGCACAAATTATGGGCGCGTCGCGCAATTAAACTGGATGTGTTGATGGACTTGGGTGAAATCTCGCTCGCTTTCAATCCAAACCTACGCGCAATCTCTATGCCGAACTGATACTTGCTCATCGCCTGTGGTCCAACCAAATGGTACAACCCACTCATATTTTTTTGAAGCATTTTTATTAAAATACGGGCGGTATCGTTGACCAGCATCGGGCAGAATTTTACATCGGTAAATCCGCTCATGCTTTTTTGGTGAGTCAGGTTATGGTGAAAAAATTCGGCAAGGCTTCTTCTGCCGCTTAAACTCCAACCATAAAAATTGACTCGCGCGACAATTGCATTTTCATTTTCAGCGAACACGGCTTGTTCACCATCCAATTTTGTTTGGGCATACACACCAAGCGGATTGGGCGAATCTTCTTCTGTGTAAAAGCCGTTTTTTTCGCCGTCAAACACAGCGTCAGTTGAGATGTGGACGAAAGAGATTCCGCGCGCCTTGCAAGCCTGAGCCATTTGCGCGGGCAGATCAACGTTGAGGCGGCGGGACATGCCTGGGTTGTTTTCACAGGCTTCAAGGTCAGCCAGAGCCGCGCAGTTGATCAGCCATTGGGGTCGGGCAAAGTCGAGGGCTGAGTCCAATGTCTCGGCGTTTAATAAATCGCCGTTCAAAACTCTAAATGGCGCGCGGGTCAGTTTGCCGCGATCTATTGCGACAAGTTCGTGCTTGTTCATTGTTTCGAGCGCAAAGTTGATGCCAAGCAGACCACTGGGCCCTGTGATGAGAATACGCGCCATAATTTTTTATCCTTCGAGTTTGCCTTGCGCGAACAATTCTTCAAACGGCGCGATATATTTTTTTATGCCTTCAATATCAAGCCATTCTGCATTGTTGTCGCTGGAATAAAAATAGCCTTCTTTCAAAGCCTTGCCTTTGTCCTGCCACG
>DYON01000022.1 GCA_020720525.1 Acetofilamentum sp. | reverse complement strand
AGCAACATTCACATTCCAAAATGGCAAGGTATAAAAAGGGATAATGTCGAAATTGCATTTTTCGCCACCAAAAGAAATCATGAATCTTGCCGAGCCCGAAAGTAGAAACTTATCGGTTGGCTTATCAAATCAATACGTCCAGTTGTTGGTACGTTTTACTAATCCAAAAAGCTGTTCCATATTGAAACTGAATCCAGTACCAACCCTAAACTTTTCCGCATGTATGAAATTTAGATTGAAAAAAACCAAAACCATTGTGAGTGAACTTTATTTTTCTGTAATATTCATTCCCCAGCGAGTCGTAACCAATTGCTTTGTCAATCAATCGCCGAAAATGGAGATCAATTCCACCGCTTATCCATTTCGAGTTGCTTTTTATTCCAACAGTTAAGCCCTGCGAAATTTCAGGACTTTTAAAAGCTAGATCGAGAGAACTGCCTGATTGAGAAAAATATGCATTAAAATCGTCGAGCACCAACTAAAAAGGGTCGGTGTTTTGGTATTTTTCGAGATTGTAGCCAATGGTGAAAAATGAGTTTTGCGCATTGGCAAACACAGGCGCAAACAACAATCCAATCAAAATATTTCAAAAAATCAATTTCACTTTTTTGAAACTACGTGTAACTATTAATCGTTCAGAAAATCATTTCCGGAGCCACTTCTTCGATGGCTCTGTCTTTGTGCTGCACCCGATAACGCACGTAGTATTCAAATTGGCTTCCACCAACAACAATATCGGTTATAACCACTCTCGAACTATCGACTTTTAGCATTACCACATCGCCAACATAATGTGGAATGGCAATGCGTGATGAGTCGCGGGTGTAACCAGCTTCGACCAGCCCACGATACTTTTCGAGATGGTAGGCCACCTTGAAAAGACTGTCGATGGTAACGTTGGCTCGTCCCAATCGATTCAAATCGTTTTGATACTGAACTTGAAGAGCTACAATCTCTTCCTGATGTTTTTTGCTCTGGGTTGAGTTATTGATAAAAAGCAGTACAATGACGCCTAAAAGTACAACAAAACCTATGATAATCCAGATTTTGGATTTTTTTTGGGGCTTTTCAACAACTACAGGAGCAGTAGGTTCAACAGGTTGAGTTTCCATAATTTGGTTTTATGAATTACAAATGTATTGTTTTATTCTGAAATTCTTATCGGCATTTCATACGATTTATTAATTTTACCTATTCAAAACAGAATTTCCATGAAATCATCTACCAAACTGCCATTGCTACAAGAAGCCGATTTGAAAGGTAAAGTTGTGCTGGTTCGCGTTGACCACAATGTGGTGAAAAAAGGACTTATTCATGACCCTTATCGCATCGATGCTACATTGGGAACGCTGTATTACATCGTTTCACGCGGAGGAAAACTCATTTTGATGTCGCATGTGGGACGACCCAAAGACAAAAAATCAGGCGCCATTATCATCAACGAAGAAACATCTGTGAAACCTATTGTAGAGTATTTCGAAAACAAGTTGCATGTAAAATTTGCCATTCCTGAATTTTTGCCAGATGCCGACAAGGGCTATACTGGCATCGAAACCTCTGTAAATCACCTCATTCGCGACCTACGCGAAGACCGAATCGACGGTATTTACCTGCCCAACACACGCTGGTTTTCGGGCGAAGAGGCCAAAGGCGAAGCTGCCAATCGCTTTGCTTACCAATTGGCTGGCTTGGCCGACATTTTCGTTAACGATGCTTTTGGCTCGTGGCAACCTCATGCCTCAACAGTTGGCATCACACAATACCTGCCATCGTATGCTGGATTTCTGTTGCAGAAAGAAATTCAAAACCTCGATCGCATTTTTAAACCTCAAAAACCTTTTGTAACTGTTGTGGCCGGTTCTAAATTTGATACCAAAATTGACAGCTTGTTTACTTTGCTCGAAAAATCGGATCACCTGGTACTCGGAGGCGTTATCTACAATGCTTATCTGGCAGCCAAGTATGGCTTCGAAATTAAAGGCCTCGACCAAGAAGATATTGCTCATGCCAACCGCTTTGTGAAGTTTGCTGCAAAACACCCAGATAAGCTCGTTGAATTGCCCTATATTGTTGAGTCGGACACGCTCGACGGACGAAAAAAAGGGAAATACAGAACCCACGATATTCGTAAGCTTCAAAAAGGCACAAAACTGAACTATATTCTCGATGTTGCTCGCGAGTCGTTTGCCGAAAAAAGCGTACTCGATATTTTTCATGGAGCACATACCATTTTCGTCAATGCGGTCATGGGTTTCACACCACATTTTAACGAAGGCACCATTGCACTTGATGAGCTGATTGACCAAAATTGCGATGCCGTAAAACTTTATGGCGGAGGCGACACCATGCAGGAATTGAAGCGTTTGTTGCCGGGTCTCTACATTATGGCCATAGATAATCCGAAATATTACATTTTCACGGGTGGCGGTGCGGTGCTAAAAGCTATTGAACAGGGAACAGCTTATGGACTTGAGCCGGTGAAGGCGCTGCTTGGTAGCGGGTAATGAGTTGTCAGTAATGAGTTGTCAGTAGTCAGTAGTCAGTGGTCAGTGGTCAGTGGTCAGTTGTCAGTTGACAGTTTTCAGTGGACAGTGGTAAGTGTTAATTGTTAATTATAGAGACGCTATTTATCGCGTCTGATTATCGCATCTGAATTTGGAGAAAGTTTGCGTCGAATCCGTTGAAAAAAGAAATAAAACAAAAATCCAAGCGACACTCCAAGAAGAGCACCTACAGCTACATCGGCAGGATAGTGGGCTCCAAGATAAACGCGGCTATATGCTGTTATCCCAGCAAAACCTACAAATAAAATCCAGCCCCAATATCGGAACGATTTACGAAGGAGCAACCATACAAACATGGCCAGCCCAAAAGTGTTTGCCGCATGCGAAGAAATGAAACCATATTTTCCACCGCAATAATCGCGAACCAAATGAACTTGATCTTTTAATTCAAGATTCTGGCAAGGGCGATAGCGCAAAAACATATTTTTGAAAAGATGTACAGAAATTTGGTCTGTGGCTGTGATTAGCAATGGAATAAATATGAGCACAAGCCACCATTGTTTTTTCAGCACTTTGATGCACATAAAAAGCAACAGTGCATAGAAAGGAACCCATGTGAATTTTTGGCTCACATAATAAAAAAACCAGTCGGCTGGTTCCGAGTGGAAACCATTTATCAGCAAGAACAATTTTCTATCAAGATTCTCTAGAAAACTAATCATTGGCGCTCATCAGTTTTTTCCACAATTCATCCTTAAGCTCGGCCAATCCAACAGCAGAAACAGACGAGAAAAAGATGGGTTTGTGATTTTTGAGACGTGTTGCTATTTTCTTCTGAGTCGATTCATCAATCAAGTCGCATTTAGAGATGGTAACAAGTCGCTCCTTGTCGAGAAGCTGCGGATTGTACAATTTAAGCTCATTTACAAGAATTTTGTATTCTTTTAAATGATCTTCGGAATCGGCAGGAATCATAAACAATAAAATGCTATTGCGTTCAATATGTCGAAGAAAGCGGAGTCCTAGTCCCCTACCTTCGTGAGCTCCTTCAATAATACCTGGAATATCGGCCATCACAAATGAGCGATCGTCGCGGTAAGGAACAACTCCCAAGTTGGGAACCAAAGTTGTGAACGGATAATCAGCAATTTCGGGTTTTGCAGCCGAAATAACAGACAATAAAGTAGATTTTCCAGCATTGGGAAACCCAACCAAACCTACATCTGCAAGCAATTTAAGCTCAAAAATTGCCCACGATTCAATACATGGTTCGCCAGGTTGAGCAAACCTAGGAGCTTGCAAAGTGGGTGTTTTGAAAAAGTCGTTGCCCATACCACCACGTCCACCAGCATGAAGAATGATTTCTTCCTTGTCGTTGGTGATTTCGAAAAGATAGTCATTTGTTTCGGCATCGCGAACAACAGTTCCCAATGGGACTTCGATGACTTTATCTTTCCCTTCGCGACCCGTTTTACGATTTTCGGAGCCATATTGACCATCTTCGGCCAAAACATGCTTGGTATATTTTAGATGCAAAAGTGTCCATAGTTGGGCGTTTCCCCTTACAATAACATGACCTCCCCTACCTCCATTACCTCCATCGGGTCCACCTTTTGGGGTTTTCTTCGAACGGTAGAAATGTGCAGAGCCTCCGCCGCCTTTTCCGCTGCGACAAAAGATTTTCACATAATCGATAAAATTGCTTTCGGACATAATATTTTGGGGTCAGATTGAGAGACGTTTTTGTAATGCGGCATCGATATGCGAAGCTACTTGTTCGACAGGTTGAATGCCATGAACTGTTTCGAGACGCTTGTTTTTTCTGTAATATTCAATTACAGGTTGTGTTTGACTAAAATAAACCAGCAATCTATTGTGCATCACTTCGGCATTATCGTCAATACGTCCCGAAGTTTTTCCACGCTCAATAACACGGCGCATAAGTTCATCTTCGTGAACATCGATCGAAACAACCAAGTTAATACGCATTTCTTTTTTGTTGAAAATGCGGTCGAGCATTTGAGCTTGATACAAGTTGCGTGGAAAACCATCGAAAATAATACCTTTTTCGTATTGATGTTCGAGTGCAAACCTCCAGATTTCTTTTAAAATAATAGAGTCGGGCACAAGCAATCCGCGGGCAGTGAATTTTTCGAGCAATTGTCCCATGGCAGTTCCTTTCGATATCTGCCTGCGAATGATATCGCCAGTAGATACATGCAAAAAACCGTATTTCTCAACAATTTTTGCAGCCTGAGTACCCTTTCCACATCCAGGAGGGCCAAAAACCACCATATTGAACATTGCTATCTAAGATTTTTTAATGCTTTGGCAATAGCGCCACTTAAACTGTTGAATACTTCATCTTCATCTCCAGCCCCATCAACAGTTTTAAGGAGGTTCTTTTTGCTGTAATATTCTTTCAAGGTTACTGTCCGTTGCTCAAAAACTTCCAATCGATGAATTATTACTTCCATATTCATGTCGTACGAACGAGCATTCGTAGTTTTAGAACGAGCTGTAAGTCGTTTAATACATTGCAAGGTGGGCGAAGTAAATTCATACACACACGAAACATGTCCACCCATTTTTTGAAGAAGTCCATCAAGTATGTATGCTTGTGCAATTGTGAGTGGAAAACCTTTAAAAATGAAGCCTTTGGCATTATGATTCTGTTTGATTTTCTCCTCAATCAGTTTAATGGCAATTTCGTCGGGAACAATATCGCCACTTTCCAAATATGGTTTTACTATTCGCCCTAAGTTGGTATCGCTTGCAACCTCTTTACGCATAAGCTCACCGGTTGAAACATACACCAGATTGAATTCTTGAGCAAGTTTTTTTGCTTGTGTTCCTTTTCCTGAGCCTGGAGGCCCGAAAAGGATGAAATTGAGCCAAATATTTTCGAGCGATTTCTGAATCACAGACTCAATTCTATCGAATACATCGTCGAGCGAACCTGTACCATCGATTGGGTTAAATTTTCCCATCTCGCTGTAGAATTCAGCCACCGGACGCGTTTTGTCTTCGTATTCCTGCAAACGAAATTGAATGATGTCCATACTTTTATCGTCGGCACGATTCTCTCGCGAAGCACGTTCGGTCATTCGTTCAATAAGAATTTCGCGTGGAACATCGAGGCTTATCATACATGTAAGCGAGGTGTTCATACGCAGCATCAACCCTTCAAGAATATAAGCTTGCACAACAGTACGAGGGAAACCATCGAGCAAAAAACCATTGCTATCAGGATTGGTATTGATTTTATTCTCAATAATCTGAACAATGATATCGTCGGAAGCCAATCCACCTTTTTCAATAACAGATTTAGCTTGCATTCCAAGCGGAGTTTGATTTGCAATTTCCTCGCGCAGCATATCACCAGTACTGATGTAGGTGAGCTTATACTTTTCGAGTAATTTTTTCGATTGAGTTCCTTTTCCACAGCCTGGAGGGCCAAACAAAGCAATGTTAATCATAACTATTCAGCAATTTTGTAAATATCGCGCAAATTTCTGCCTTTTCCATCGAAATCGAGACCAAAACCAACAATAAAATCGTTTGGAATCTCAACACCAACATAGTGAATGTAATAATTGTGTTTGAAAGCCTTTGGTTTATAAAGCAATGTGGCAATATAAACGTCGGTAGCTCCCGCAGCTTTAATTTTGTCTTTTGCCATTAGTATGGTCAAGCCAGTGTCGATGATATCTTCAACAATTACAACTGTACGATTTTCGACATTTTCGGTAAGGTTCATTAGCTCACGAACCGAATTGGTGCTTTCGGTACCTTCGTAGCTTGCAAGGCGAACAAAAGTAACATCGCAATTGCCTTCGAACCTTGTAATAAGTTCTGATGCAAAAACAAAAGCGCCATTAAGTACCACAATAAAAAGTGGATCTTTGTCTTTTAAATCCTTATTGAGTTGCAGTGCCAATTTCTCAATTGATGCAATCACTTCTTCGTGGCGAAGGTACAGATTGAATCTGAGGTTGTTTACAATTACGGAGTTCATTTCCCAAAATTAAAGGTCAAAGGTAGTGATTTTGTTTGAGAAAGCAGAGAGATGCTGCTTGGGGGTCTTCATGGCAATGGACTTGCACTTCAACGACTTCTAATAAGCGAGTTCAGTATAAGCTGTTATCATTCAAAAAAAACCACTCCGAAATGGGTGGCTTTTTTGAATTACTTTTCGTTGATAAAACGGTCAACTTGCCTCATGTTCGAAAAATCGACATTCTGCTGTTCTGCAGCACGCATGATTGATGGTGGAATCAAATATATTTTCGTTGAATCCCAAGTCACGTCTGCGCCAGTGTATCCCGAACCGTCGCCATTCAAGAAATATATTTTCACGGTTGAATCAGCTTCGTGATAATACATTACACTTTGATAATCACCACCAGGGCCAGGTCCATTTACAGTGTTCCAGTCGCCCCAATCGGCGGTGTAATAATACGCCAAAATCAAGCTTTTATCGATTGTACTTTTAGGCAAAGTACCAAACGAATAGGAATTATAATATCCATTCATCGACCCATAAAGAAGTGAACCAAAGGAATACAAATAAACTTCTTCGTTTCCAGTGTGACCAGTAGGTCCAGTTGGATCAGCGGGGCCTTCGGTACCTTTGCATGAAAACATGAAGGTCAAGGCAGCTATTGTGCCAAGCATAAAAAACAACTTTTTCATAGAAACAGATTTGTAATTAGTGTGCAAAATTAGTCATTATTAAGTCGGTAAATGTTTTTTCGACTATTATTAATCATGACAAAATTGCCGAATAAACTGTGGACAGGCTTTTTGACATCGAATTTCAACAAAACAACAACAATGAAAAACGCAATAATAACGGGAGCAACTTCAGGAATTGGATATGAAACAGCTCTGCATTTAGCCAAACTGGGGTGGAAGAATGGAATCACCTACCGCGACGAAATAAAAGGGATGAACACAATTTCGTTGCTTAAAGAAAAAAGTGGGAACAAGGAAATAACAGGCTTTTTGTGCGATTTACAATCGTTCAATTCAATAAAACAATGCTCTTCAAATATAGCTTCAGAGTTTCCACAAATCGACGTTTTGATTAACAACGCAGGCACCTGGGAAACCACATTCAAAGAAACACCCGATGGCAAAGAGCAAATGTTTATGGTGAATTTTATAGCGCCAGTTTACCAAACAAAGCTGCTACATCCTCAGCTAAAAAAATCGGACGAAGCAAGAGTAATAAATGTTTCGAGTGCAGCTCACATGATGGGGAAAATAGTTCCTGCCGATCCCGAATCAAGAATTAAGTACCGCCACATTGGAGCATACGGAAACTCAAAGCTAAATATACTTTTGGCAACCAAAACTGCTTGCGCACGATTATGCCAGCGACAATATGAAAGTAAATGCATAGCATCCTGGAGTATTTAGCACCAATCTTTTTGATAAATTCCCGAGCTTTATGAAAGGACTAACCAAACTTATCACCATATCGCCCGAAAAAGGAGCACAAACCAGCATTTATTTGGCTACGCAGCCCGAAGGCGGTCAAGTGAGTGGGAAATACTTTGCAAAAAGCAAAATAAAAAAAGCGTCTTCAATTGCCAAAAACCAGAAAACTTATTGTATGTCGAAGAGTTGTTAAAAAAACATCTTAGCGACAAATAGCAAGATCTTTTTCGGAGCAGCTCAAACAGTTTTCGGTTCTATCTGTTTTTGTATTCTTCCAACGCTATTTCAGCTTCACGCCGATTGTTTTCGTCGTCGAAGTAACCTTTTGGATATTGAGGATTCATTTCTTCGAGCGCTTCAACAACTTGTTTTGCTATCAAATAGTTTCGATACCATTTATCGTCGGCAGGAATAATAGTCCATGGCAATTCGGGGCTGCACTTTTTGAAAATCTGTTCATACACTTTAATGTATTGTTCCCATTGCTTCGATTCGGAAATGTCGGCAGGGTCGTATTTCCAGTATTTTTCAGGATTGGTTAGCCGTCGCTGAAAACGCTTTACTTGTTCGTCGCGCGAGATATGCAAGTAAAATTTCAGAATCACTGTACCATGATCGGCGAGCATATTCTCGAAACTATTTATATACTCGAAGCGGCGTTTTAATTTATCATTCGATAGAATATTGTGTACTTCGGGCACCAAAATATCTTCGTAGTGCGAACGATTGAATATGTGAATTTGGCCAAATGCTGGAGTTTGTTTGTGAACTCGGCGTAGAAAGTCGTAAGCATACTCTTCGGTAGTGGGTTTTTTAAAAGGCTTAACACGCACACCCATCGGATTTATTTTACCGAAAACATGCTTCACTGTGCTATCTTTACCCGAAGCGTCCACTCCTTGCAATACGATGAGCAAACTACGTTTGTTTTCGGCATAAAGTGCACATTGAAGTTTCTGAAGTCGCAAAATCAATTCATCAAATTTTTCTAACAACGATTCTTTTGAGACTCCTTTGGGGGCTTTTGTTGAAATTTTCTCTAACATAAAACTAAAAATTAAAGATTATCGTCTTCGTGGTTACTATCGTTATGCACACCAAAATACAAGGCCGCATTAATTTCGAAACCAATTAGAAAAATCAAAGATAGAATAAACAAAAACAACATGAGAATAAAAAGTGCTGAGATAGCACCATAAACTTCATTGTATTTGGTGAAATTGCTTATGAAACCATCGAATCCAACCGATGCTACTACGCAAAAAAATGCTGCAATAATACTTCCAGGGCTGAAAAAATGATATTTTGTTTTTTTTGCAGGTACTAGAAAATAAATCCATGAAAGTATCATCGAAAGAAACAAGAAAAAGAAAAGGTATTTGATAACAAAAACAATTCCCGCCGACCAAAACGAGCCCAATACATGATTGAGCTGAAGCCAGTGAACCACTTTCTGATTGAGCAAAAATACCGACGACGCTACTGCTGAAATCACAATGAGAATACCAACCATAAGCAATGCTACAGCAAATTGGCGCAACAGGGGGCGGGTTTCTTTGATATGATACGATCCGTTGAAAATAACCATGCTAGCCCGCATACCATTCACTGCAAAATAAATTGTCGCAAAGATGGTAAGAGAAATAACGCCTCCATCCATACTCCCAGAAACCTCGCTCATCGGCTTTTGAATCGACCCAAAAATATTCGAAGGCAGAAATTCGCTCAAAATTAAAAACAATACATCTTTACTTGCTTTGGGAAGAACAATTGGAATGGTCAGATTCATTAATATAAGAGCAGGTATGGCAGCCATCATAAACTTAAATGCAAGAGCCGAAGCACGCATTGCAAGAACAGAGTTGCGAAATCCCTCACCCATTATCTTGAGAACTGCGTATATAGTTTTACCACCACTCCAAGGGAAACGATGGTTTTTGGAGTAGTTGTCCCATTTGTTGGAAACAGCTTTGCGAGCTAGTATTATTTTATTACTCTTTTTTTCAGTCAAGGGCTTTCAGGCTTAGGTCGAGACTCTTAATATGATGCGTTAATGCTCCAGACGAAATATAATCGACTCCAGTTTCGGCAAACTGACGGAGGTTATCGAGCGTGATGCCCCCACTGGCCTCAGTTTCGGCTCGTCGAGCCACAAAAGCAACAGCTTCTTTCAATGCCGAAGGAGTAAAATTGTCGAGTAGAATTCTTTTTGCAATACCGCAGCCAATTGCTTCGGCAAGTTCTTTCATATTTCGAACCTCAATTTCAATATCGAGGTTGAGATCTTTATCAATTAAATATTGTTTTGCTTGATCTAAGGCTTTTGCAATTCCTCCAGCGAAATCGACATGATTGTCTTTTATTAAAATCATGTCGAACAAACCAAACCGATGGTTGTGCCCTCCACCAATTCGAACAGCCATTTTTTCGAGTTCACGAAGCAAAGGAGTTGTTTTTCGTGTATCGAGAATGCGGGTTTGGGTGCCTTCGAGAATATCGACCATTTGGCGAGTGCGGGTAGCCACAGCACTTAGGCGCTGCATGAAGTTAAGCACCAAACGCTCGCATGTAAGCAAATCTTGAACGGGTCCTTCAACCACAAAAGCAATATCGCCTTTTTTTACAAAAACGCCATCTTTTAAAAAAATTTGCAACGAAATGACTGGGTTAAAATGGTGAAAAATCATTCTTGCAAGATCGACTCCTGCAAGCACGCCATCTTCTTTGACATAAAGAGCCATTTTTCCACGTTTGTCGGGCGAAACAGTACTAAGTGTTGTGTGATCTCCGTTTCCTATATCTTCTTTGAGAGCGTATTCAATAATTTGCTCAATAGAAAGTCCACTATGCATCATGTTATTGGATTTCGAATTTCAAAATATGCAATGTAATGCCGCCATCCATCCTTTGAATTACATAATAAACTTTGAATTGCACCGACCCAGAGGTGTAAATGCCAAGAGTGTAATAATTCGTTCCCGAAGATTTGCCTTCGGAATTGACAGAAAAAGATGAAGGAGGATATTTATTGAAAAAATCTTGCATGATGATTTCGGCTTGGGTGCGGCTGAAATCTCCTTTTTTGCTTGGGACACTAAGTTGAATGGTGGGAGCAAAGTACGCTGATAGCGCCGAAGCATTGCCCGAGCGAATTGCATCGGCAATATTGTCGCTAATTTCATAAAACATCTGATCGTCGGGCAACTGAGGTTCAGCGGCATTTACCCGAAAAAAAAGCGATGTTAATATGATTATTAAAAAATATTTCATTTTTTTGTACTTTGTTCTGGTTGCGGGGTGCAAAATTTAAGCCAAAGATACAATTTTTCGCAATGACAAATTTTTAATATGAAAATAATATTACTCAATGCTGGAAAAACCCGAGTGCCATTTGTTGCCGATGGAATGCAATTCTACAGCACACGAATAGGCCGTTACAACCCATGGGAAATTGTTGAAACAGCCGACACAAAGCATGTAAGCGACCTCAAAGCAATGCAGCGCGACGAAGCCGAAAAACTTCTCAAACAGATTCAATCTTCCGATTTTGTAATTCTTCTCGACGAAAAAGGAAGCCGACATGGAAGTGTGGCATTTGCTGGGGCATTGCAAAAGTTGATTGAGTTGGGCCATCGTCGCATCGTTTTTGTTGTAGCTGGCGCATACGGAGCACACGAATCGTTGCTAAACCGTGCAAACGAAAAATGGTCGCTATCGGAACTCACTTTTCCGCACCAACTGGTTCGGCTCATCCTAGTTGAACAAATATACCGTGCTTTTTCGATTATGCGAAACGAACCATACCATCACGAAGGGTGAGAATTATTTTGACTTTAGCCAATAAATAGCAATATTGTATCGCCAAACTCCAAAGATACGCATTGAATCTGCTATTTCGAAAAGTTGATAGCCATTTTGTTCGTAGCAATGGTCGTTGTCGGCCTGATTGAATTCAGTAACAATTGCTTTGGGATTGAACTTCTCGATTGGCTTTTGAAAATTCATGTAGTTATTCCAGACAGGAATGCACTTAACATTACTATCCCAAGTGAACGAAGGAGCCCACGCTCCCAATACAGACATATTTGGCTCTACACTATTAGAAAATACGGTATTAAGATTTGCAATATCGAAAGTTCTGCGTTGATATGAGTAGAAGTTGTAAAGCATATTGAATGAGAAAATGGCTATCAATGCAAAAATAGACACCACTTTAAAAATTTTGCCAAAATCGAACAACGACGCAAGAACTAAGGAAGAAAGGACCGACATAGATATGATAAACGACAGCAAATATCTGTTTGGGATATAATACATTCCAGTCTTAGGAAATTCAATTAGCAACCAAATAACCCCAAATAGTAAAATGCTTGAATATTCGATTCTTGTAGATTTGCGAATCAAAAATGGGAAACTCAATAAGCAAAGCGATGCAAGAATATAGTATGGGATTGTCTCTTTTGTCCAAAGCGTGGTTGTGAAGTTGTATTGAAAAACACTAAAAAACTCCCCAAAGGTAGAAGGGAATCGTCCTTCGGTTTGAAAGAACACGATGGTTTGAAAAAATTCTTGATATGGTAAATACCAAACAATGAGATAAATGAGCCCGAAAAGAACCGCAAAAAGTGTGTTGTATAAAAAAATCATTAATCGCTGACGTTTTTGCCCAGAAGGAGACAAAAGCCATAGAATAAATGATGCAGAAGGCAGCAGCAACGATGCTCCAACAAGCTGAATTGTGGTTCCGTAAGCTAAGAAAATGAAAAAAGATGCAAGCAACGAATTTCGCAGACCTTTTGGCAACTCGAACGATTCGGAAAAGAAGAGCATTGCAAGCAGCACCCACGATGCAGCTGCAATATACACTAAGCTATAATGCGAAAACTGAAAAACATGAAATTGAGAAAATACTATCAAAGACAAAATAAGTCCAAATACTCGAGTTTTCTTTCTACTGGCAAACATTGCTAAAACAAAAGTAGCGATGAGTAATGTTACCAAGCGAGCCGCAAAAAAATGAGTTCCAAAAATGAAGAAAAAAACCACTAGTAAAGATTGAAAAATGGGGCTTCGAATAAACGCATCGTTTACGGTTGTGTCTAATGAACCAGAGTCAATCAATTCTCTTGCTTGAAACGAATACAAACCTTCGTCGATCCAAGCTCCACGAGTGTTTACATCAACCAATCGATCAGGGTCGGCATTCAAAAATGGGATATGCAACAGTAGAGCTATTGCAAAGAAAACGAAAAAGATTTTCCATGAAAAGTTTTTTGACTGTCGCATTGATTTTTTTAGATTTAATTCAAAAAATCCATTCCATAAGGTAAGGTTCATTTAATTCAAGCAATCACATTTATCTCTAACAAACTTCAAAATGAGATTGGGATCAATTTTATTCATACAATCGAAATGACCTTTCGGGCATTTGTCGAAGCCCAATTTGCTACAAGGGCGGCATTTCAAATTTGTGTTTTCAAGAATTTCGAACCTGTTTTTCATGTCGTTTGGATAATATGGATACATCCCAAATGCGGGCACAGTATTTCCCCAAAGCGAAACAATTTGTTTTTTAAATGCAGCTGCAATATGCATCATTCCAGTGTCGTTCGAAACAACCAATTCTGCATTTTGTATTATCCAAGCCGATTCGGACAGCGAAAGTGCCCCACAAAGATTGACAACATTTTCAGAAACCGACTTTTCGATAAACTCGGCATCCATTTTTTCGGATACGCCACCGATCAAAACAACTGGCAATGGCGACAATGCAGCAAACTGCGCAACCAAAGTGGTTGGATAGCGCTTGGTTGCAAATGTTCCTCCAATGGCAACCACAATGTATTTATCGGGCAAAGTATCTGAAATAGCAGGCATTGCGTTTGCGGGTAAAAAATAATCGAGACCAAGTCCGTCGTTTTCAACACCAAGCCCAGCTACAGCTTTGAAATAGCGATCCACGATATGGATGTCGGGCATGGTGTTTATTTTAAATTTGGTAAGCAACCATTTTCGAAAATTCAGCTTTGGGAAGGAGCTGTATTTGACTCTCAATGCAAATCGGAGCCTTTTGCTGCGAATATTCTTATGCAAATCGACGAAATAGTCAAATTTTTCATTTTTCAAGACCGATAAAATTTCCATTGGCGATTTTTCAACCAAATGAATCTTGTTGATATTGGAATTATATTTTACTACATCGGCATAGCGTTGGCGCGTTAGGTAATGAATTTCTGCTTCCGGAAAATTCTTACGCAAACATCGTACAACTGGTGTTGTAAGCACAATGTCGCCAATGGAACTAATTCGGTAAACAAGTATTTTCATTCTATTCGCTGAGAAAAACAATTCATTATAAAAACAATCTGCGGTCTAATTCGTTTAAACATGAAACAAATTAGCTTTGAATAACAAAATTAGTTATTTTTGCCAATCTGCTTTTTAAATATGAAACGAAGAAACTTTTATATATTGCTCATTGTATTGCTCTCGTTTGGCATTGCACTTTCTGCATGCAAAAGCCAAAAAAAGTACAACCCTAAAAAGTGCAAAACCTGTCCACATTTTTGACGTTAGAAAACTTGGTGTCATTTTTGTTAAATCTGCGAGTTGCAAGAAAAAAAGTTTTACCTTAGCAAAAAAATAGCACCATGAAAAGAATTGCCTTTCTTCCAGTTTTATTGTCGTTCTTTTTACTTTTTGCAGGAACAGCACTTGTTCAAGGACAACCTGTTATGCGCGAAAAGGCAAAAAAAGTAATCAACCGTACCGCCATCGTTGTTTATGCCGCACATAAGCAAACAATTGCCAATCAGGTTTTTACCGGCAATTTAAAAAAAGCAGTAATTCATCAACGTATTGCCATTAAGCTTTTCCACGAAGGAAAATTTATGAAAGCAATACACCATTCGCGTCGTGCACGTGACCTCGCTCGTTTACAAATTGAAGCAAACCATGGCACTTTCCCTGCAGGCTTCGAACCCACCAGCGACGAGAGTGCCGAAGGTCCAGCACCAACTAATGAGCAGCTCGACGAAGAAGCAAATAGTTCGGAATACAATTCTACATCGGGCGACGATAAGCAAATTTCTACCGAGCCACTTGACGATATGGAAATAAAAGAATAAATTCGATTTTCGACATTACGTTTCATATTTATATTATTTTTGAACCATGAAATCCACACAGGACCTTTCATGGTTTTTTTATACGTCGCGCGAAGTGATGATTGGCTCTCTTGGTTTTGGAGGAAGCAATCCCCTGCGACTGCAATCGATGACCAATACTCCCACTGCTGATGTTGAGGCAACCGTGGCACAATCTATTCGCATTTTTGATGTAGGAGCCGATTTGGTGCGAATTACAGCACAAAACATTTCGGAAGCAAAAGCAATTGGTGAAATTCGCAAAAAACTTAGCGATGCAGGATACTTGCAGCCGCTTGCGGCCGATATTCACTTCAATCCGGCTATTGCCATCGAAGCTGCTCGAAGGGTCGAAAAAATAAGAATCAATCCGGGCAATTTTGTCAACTTGTTTCCAGGGAAACTCCGATTCAGCAACGAAGAATACGACAACGAGCTCGACAAAATTTATCAAACCACCGTTCCGCTAATTTCGGTTTGTCGCAAATATGGAACGGCAGTGCGTATTGGAATTAACGGAGGATCGCTCAGCAAGCGTATTATAGACCGATATGGCAATACTCCCCAAGCCATGGTTGAATCGGCTATCGAGTTTCTCAATATTTTCAGGAGCGAAAATTTTCACGAACTCATCGTTTCGATAAAGGCCAGTGATGTGCTCACAACCATTCGAGCCAATCGGTTACTGGCACAGGCATTTGTCGAGAAAGGCTTTCAATATCCCATTCATCTTGGCGTTACCGAAGCTGGCGAAGGCGAAGACGGGCGCATCAAATCGGCAGCAGGCATTGGTTCGTTGCTGCTCGACGGAATTGGCAACACCATACGTGTTTCGCTTACCGAAGCTCCCGAGAAAGAAATTCCTATTGCCAAGGAAATTGCAGCGTCGGCGCTCAAAAACGCTGCTCATAAAGAAACTGCGCGAAAGTTTTTCGAAACGGTTTCCCCTTTTGTTCATTATTTGAATGAGAACGAAAAAAGCAGCAACATCAAACCAGTTGTTGGCATCCAAAACAATATTCCAGAATTTTCTCTTCAAATCGATTTGCTTAGAAATATGTTTAAGCAATATTCCAACGAGAAAATGGCGATTGTTTGGGAACCCAAAGTGCAATCGGCAATCGATTTTGCAATTGTGGCTGGTTCGTTTCTGGCCGATGGCTGTGGAAATGCCATCCGAGTCGATACTCAAAAAGACACGGGTTCATACTATCAAACGGCTTTATCGTTGTTGCAAACCACTGGGCGACTAATAACTCGGGCGGCTTTTACCTCTTGTCCGTCGTGCGGACGAACAAGTTACGATATTGAAAAAATTCTGAAGCAAGTGAAGGAACAGTTTGCATCATACATTGGAGTGCAATTTGCGGTTATGGGTTGTATTGTGAATGGTCCTGGCGAAATGGCTGGTGCCCGATACGGAATTCTGGGCTCAAAGCCCAATCATGTAGATATTTATTTCAATGGTCAGCCAGTTTTAAAGGCTATTCATCAAGACAAGGCTGTTGCCGAACTTAAAAAGCTGGTTGATGAGAATGAACAACATTAAAAACATCATATTCGATCTCGGAGGAGTTATTTTGAACATCGACTTTACGGTGACTCAGCGCGAATTTGTGAAACTTGGCATTCAGAATATTGATGAGACTTTCGGACAGTATCATCAGATTGGATTTTTCGATCAGTTCGACCGTGGCGAAATAGACGAAAATGAATTTCTGCTCAATGCTCAGAAGTTATTTCCTCCACACGTTTCGCAGCAACAAATAGTTGACGCATGGAATGCCATGCTGTTCGATTTGCCCCCAAAACGATTTGAATATTTGCAGATGCTTGGCAAAAAATACCGTTTGTTTCTGATGAGCAATACCAACAGTATTCACCACCAAGCATATCAGAAATTGGTGAGCGAAACATACGGGATTGAGGGGCTCGACTCCTTGTTCGAAAAGGCTTATTATTCGCATAAGGTAAAAATGCGCAAACCAGAAAAACGATTTTTCGACCTCATTCTCAACGAAAATGGGCTGAATGCGAGCGAAACGCTTTTTGTTGACGATACTTCAATCAACACCGATGCAGCCGAAAAATACGGCATAAAAGGCTTGTTTTTGAAACAGAATTCTGAAATTGAGGAAGCGTTTAAGGAATATAAATAACTATTTACATTTAGAGTCTGTTTAAAAATATAATTTTTGAGTCCACTCCCAAAGGTACAAATCTCGCTTGACCGCAGGACATGTATAAAAACAACCTCGAAAGCGACAAAATGGGAGTGTTAATTTTCAGCGATTTCCCCTTCGGGGTGCAGTGGCTAAAATCGATAAAAATCTTTCTGCAATGCTTCTTGGAGTGGAGGTAATACATTGAATATACAAACACAAAATCGATGGCATTTCAGGTTTTGGATTGGTAGATGAAGAGGTGGTGGATTGACATTCTAACTATGTTTATATTTTCTCGTAATTTTAAAAATTTGCTCATATTACAAGTAATATATTATCTTTGCATCATGATTCCCTTCACCTCTCTCCCATCGTCTCTACGCAAAGCCCACCTCGATCGTCTCCAGGCCGAGCACCAAGCCTTGCGTAAAAAAGAAAAAGCATTAGCCTTTTCCAACCGCCCTGCATGTCCATATTGCAACCAAACCC
>DYON01000315.1 GCA_020720525.1 Acetofilamentum sp. | reverse complement strand
ATGGTTACAGGATACAAAGCAAAAGCTGCTTTCATTTCGCCACTATCTACACGCTTCACCAGTTCGCCAAGTCCACGAATTCCGCCAACAAAATCGACACGTTTATCGGTGCGCAAATCTTTGATATCGAGTAGTTTATCGAGAACAAGTTGCGATAAAATGGTTACATCGAGAACACCAATGGGGTCGTTGTCGTTGTAGGTTCCAAATTTTGCTTTCAGCGAATACCATTTTCCACCGAGATACATACTGAAGGTATGCAATGCATCGGGTTTGAAAATTTCGGCACCTTTCAATTCCACATCGAAATTTTCGTTCAATTTCTCCAAAAATGCTTCCGAACTCATTCCATTAAGATCTTTCACCACGCGGTTGTAATCGATAATGGTAAGCTGGTTGTCGGGGAAATGAACTGCAAGAAAATAGTTGAACTCTTCTTGTCCGTTGTAACTAGGATTCTTTTCGCGTTTTTCTTTTCCAACCAAAGCTGCTGCAGCTGTTCGGTGGTGACCATCGGCAACATAAGTAGCAGGAATCTTGGCAAACAGCGAAATAATTCGTTGGATGGTTTCGTCGTCGCTAACAACCCAAAAATGATGACCAACGCCGTCAACAGCTGTAAAATCGTATTCAGCTTCGTGACTTTTGGCAAAATCGATAATCAGATTATCGAGCTCGGGCATTGCAGGATACGAAAAGAAGACAGGTTCCATATTGGCATTGGTAATGCGAACATGTTTCATACGGTCTTCTTCTTTGTCATTGCGAGTGAGTTCATGTTTTTTGATTACATTGTTCAGGTAATCGTCAACACTTGCTCCACCAACAATGCCATACTGGGTTTTACCATTCATGGTTTGAGCATAGATGTAAAGACAATCTTTTTCGTCTTGTACCAACCAATCGTTTTCGCGAAATTTGGCAAAATTGTCGTGCGCTTTCTGATATACTTTGGGCAAATGCTCGTCGATACCAAGCTCAAGATCGATTTCGGGTTTAATAATATGGAGCAGCGAAAACTCGTTTCCAGCTGCTTCTTCGCGAGCTTCTTTTGAGTTTAAGACGTCGTAAGGACGCGATGCAACCTGCGATGCAATGTTTTTGGGTGGCCTTAATCCTTTAAAAGCCTTCAATGTAGCCATTCGTTCAATTTTTTAAGTTTATAATTCATTTTCGTCGTCAATCGAAGAATCAATCAAATCGTCGTGGTCGTCGTGCTCATCGGGATTGGGTTTTCGGCCTTTTTCCAACGAAGTGATAAGAGCCCCAGTCATTTTCGAAATCTCAATCAGATAGTTGCGCGATTCTTCGTACACATCGTCGGAGAAATAGCCTTCGCTGAAACCAACAGAAGTAAACACAACACATTCGCGCACAGCACTTTTGGACATTTTCAAGTAATAAACAAACTGACTTTTGTTGCGACCGCTGCCTTCGGCAATATTGATAGGCACATTCACTGCCGATTTCGAAAAGCTCATGCGGAACTGGTCGGCAACAACATCGTTGGGAATAAGTCGGAGCTGCGAATTGACCCAACGCGAGTAATCGAGTGCTTTGTGGTATATTCTCAGGTCCTCGAACCTAAAAAAACTATACAACTTGTTTTCCATGACCCGACTGATTGTTGATTATTTGTTTACCTGAAAAGTTGCGTCGCCATTCTTGATAAATTTCGCAATCTGTTCAGCTGCTGCAATTCCAGCATTGTTGTTGGCTTCCGAAGTTTGAGCACCTAATTTTTTAGGAGTAAAAAATACTCGATTGGCATATTTTTCTTTAAAATCGGCAGCATTATCGGGAGCAATATCGCTCACATAGCGAAAATCGGGGCGTTCTTCGAAAAGCTGAATCAAGCCAGCTTCGTCTATCACTTCTTTGCGAGCAGTATTGACCAAAACAGCGTTTTTGGGCATCAGCGAAAGGAGTTCGCGATTAATCGATTTTTTGGTTTTATCGTTGGCTGGAATATGCAACGAAATGTATTGGCAACTTTTATAGAGTTCTTCTACACTCGAAGCTACAACAATACCGTCGTTTTCCATTACACTTTTCTCGATAAATGGGTCGAAAGCCATTATTTTCATATTGAAACCTTTGGCTGCACGCGCTAAGTTCTTTCCAACCCAACCATAAGCATGAATTCCCAAGGTTTTGTCTTTGATTTCGGTTCCGCTGCTTCCATCGAAATGATTGCGAGCAATAAGAAGCATCATTCCAATAGCAAGTTCTGCAACAGCATTGCTATTCTGACCTGGCGTATTCATTGCTACAACACCTTTGGCTGTGCAAGCTGCAAGATCGATATTGTCGTAACCAGCACCGGCACGAACAACTATTTTAAGTTTCGAAGCGTGTTCAATCACTTCGGCATCAATAATATCGCTGCGAATGATAATTGCATCCACATCGGCAACTGCATCGAGCAGCTGTTTCTTTTCAGAATACTTTTCGAGCAAAACCAGTTCGAAACCGGCCGCTTCAACCACATTGCGGATTGCATTTACTGCCGCTGCTGCAAAGGGTTTCTCGGTAGCTATCAATACTTTTGTCATAACTCTTTTGGTTTTTTGATTAGTTGAGCCAAAGATATAAAAAATTGCATTGACAAAAGATTATTTGAGAGATTTAATAAATGGATGTTGGAACCCCATTTTTAATGAATTGTAAATTGCTATTTTATCATATTGCCGCAAAATTTAGACGTAAATAACTAATCCGACAGCAGACATTCACTGCATAATTATTATTTCTGACATCTTTCAAGAAAGGTTGCGTTGCAATGTACGCAAGAAATATTCCGTGCACTTTTCCACTTACTCCTTTATAAAAGGCTGTCTCAAAAGACTAGGCTAGGCACAAACAGAACATTTCAGCGTCCCAGTAGAATTGGCGCGTTTGGTCTGGCAGGGACATGGAATCGTTGTGTTTGTGCCTGTTACG
>DYON01000314.1 GCA_020720525.1 Acetofilamentum sp. | reverse complement strand
GATGGCACACGCGCCCAACGAAAAAACTCCGATTTCGGACCTCGAAGCTGCATCGGCTTTTTATGCAATGTATGCACAATTAATATAAGGTACAACTAAAACCAAATTGATATGGCAAAGTTTAAAGAAATTATTTCGAACATCGAAAACACCAACGCAAGTCTGTTTCAAAAAGACTTTTTGCTTACTTGGAACAAAAGTCGCGAAGAACTAGAACTGATACTTTATGTAGCAGAAGCACTTCGCAAACTCTACAAAAACAACATTTCGACACGCTGCTTCGATAGCGGGCTGGCCGTTTCGCAATTTCGCGACAACAGCACGCGCACACGCTTTTCGTTTGCATCGGCTGCCAATTTGCTTGGACTCACCGTTCAAGATCTCGACGAAGGCAAATCGCAGATTTCGCATGGCGAAACAGTGCGCGAAACCAGCAACATGATTTCGTTTCTCACTGAAATTATTGGTATTCGCGACGATATGTATTTGGGAGCAGGCCACGAATACATGAAAGAAGTTGGAGCATCGCTCGACGATGGCTTTATGAATAATGTTCTTCCGCAGCGACCTGGCATTGTAAATTTGCAATGCGATATTGACCATCCAACGCAGAGCATGGCCGATTTGGCACACTTACGCAAATGGTTTGGCTCACTCGAAGAGTTGAAAGGCAAAAAAATTGCTATGACATGGGCCTACAGTCCCAGCTACGGAAAACCACTTTCTGTTCCACAAGGAATTATTGGTCTTATGACTCGCTTTGGAATGAATGTTAGTCTTGCCCACCCCGAAGGTTACGGATTGATTCCCGATGTGGTTGAATTGGCCGGCAAGCAAGCTGCCGAAAGCGGTGGTAGTTTCGAAGTGGTGAACAGCATGGACGAAGCTTTCAAAGATGCCGATATTGTTTATCCAAAAAGCTGGGCGCCTTTCCACATTATGGGAAAACGCACCGAACTGTTGCGCGCCGGCGACCAGAGTGAACTAAAAGAACTCGAAAAAGAAGCATTATCCAACAACGCCAAACACAAAGACTGGGAATGCACACGCGACAAAATGAACCTTACTAAAGACGGAAAAGCTTTGTATATGCATTGTCTGCCTGCCGATATCACCGATGTTAGCTGCAAAGCTGGCGAGGTATCGGCCGAAGTATTCGAGCAATATCGCATTGCCACATACAAAGAAGCTGGCTACAAACCTTATATCATAGCTGCAATGATGATGACAAATCGCTTTTACGATGTTGCTGAATTGCTGAAATTTTTGAACAAAAGCAATATGCCTAGAGTTTTCTAGTATTTCGTTGCATACTATCAAAAAGAGTCCTGAATCATTTTTAGGACTCTTTTTTTTACTCAAAACGCCATTTATTCAGATGGGACAAGAATTAATGAAGCAATTATCTGCCAAAAAATCCCCTATACTGTTGTAACGAAAAAAACGAATCGAAAACCTACACATTAGTTGCTTTTCCTAATATTCATGCGGACTAAACACCTATTATCCATGTTGATAACTCGATTTGTTTGGTAAATAACCCGCGTTTATCTTTGCAACTGACAATTCAGCAAACAAAAACCAAAGATCAAAACCATGAAAATTATTAAAAGAATTACAGCAAGCCCAATTCTTGTATTGTTGATAATGTTAAAAGACCTAAAAGAAATATTTATGGAAATTCTAACTGTAACAAATCCGAACTTAACTCAATTTTCTTTTGACTATTGGGACTTCATCATAAAGCTCGCTATGGCGATAGCTGTATGGTTAGTTTTTAGGGCTTTTTATAAAATACAGGATAAAATTAAAGAGCAACAAGTATTTATCAGAATTCAGAATTTGATTATGTCATATCGCAATTATAACTCATTTCTAAGTAGGTATGATGGTATTGATTACTATAGGGTTCCTAATGAAACTCCCGAGCAATTTTTTGAAAGAATTCCAGAAGGGCAATTCAAGTTATATTTAATAAAGGAGTATGATGATATTAGAGCTGAAATCATCCACAAACTTGATATTAATAGGTCGGAAGCCGAAAAATACTTGGCAGAGCTGTATTTTTGGGAAGAAAAATAAAACAAAATGCATAAACGAATATTTGCTCGCACTTTATTGGAATAAGCCGTTTTATGATAGAATAAAAAGAGCCATTAAGCATGGTCGAATGGGGAAGGGTTTAAAAGGTCACTTAAATGGGATACTTATGGGCTATGAAGATTCAGAATTTAATGAGTATTTGCGTGCTAATGTTGACGATGCAATATCCAAATCAAAGCCATTAAGCAAATCAATTGACTCGATTATAAGTTCTCTATGAAATTCAGTAATTCGTCAATCCACGTTGGGCTTATCTTGAAAACGTACACGTATTTTGAGTCTTTCTTAGCTCCTCCAGCATGGGGTTTGTTAGCCATGCCTTTTTTAGAAAAATGAACCTCAATTTCGTGAGCGTTATCTTTTGTACCTGCATCTATTTGCATAAAATACAATCCACTAATCTTTTTCTCCCTAATGTGCTGTTTAAGCCTCGTTATTCCTTCATGCTTAGTTATTCCACAATACCATTTGTAATATAGAACAACGCCAATAGAATTATCGGCAATATGTTTTTTAATTCCATTCTTGATTTTTTTCTTTAAATAGATTAGATTTGGTGTCTTTGGCTTCGCTATTTTAGTAGGTTTTATTGATGTTGCGGGCTTTGTCGCCTTTACTGCATTTACGATTTTAGTGGATTTAATAGGCTTTGTCGGCTTAGTAGGTTTAACTGTTTTTGTAGCTGTTGCCACTTTTGCGATTTTCTTCGGAGTTACCTTTTTTACCGACTTACTTGTCGTTGCTGTTTTTGCTGTCTTTGTTGGAGCCATGATGTTCTTTTTAGATTATTTGTGTTGCATCAGTTGATATTTTTCGTATCTTTGTAATTGAAACCGATTTCGCTT
>DYON01000313.1 GCA_020720525.1 Acetofilamentum sp. | reverse complement strand
TCTACCAAAATCAGCAAGGCTGGGCGGCTTACACAGCTCGAGAAGCGTATTTTCAACGATTTATGCAAGAATATGCCGAGATTGAGCATGTTCGTACTTCGCATAGGGTTTGGAAAACGAATTTGTTGCAGTTTGTGACTTTCTAAAGCGGATATTCTTAGCATTTTCAGCGAAAGACACTACGACTATTTGTGGTTAGTGTGAGGAATTTTTGTGAAAGAAAATTTGATAGTTGCTTTGTTGAAGGAACGAGAATTTGCGGTTTTTTGGGCCCAAAATATCGTGAAGAAACTCTTTTCCTGCGAAATATTTGGTATTTTTGTAAAAAAATTCATGCTGACGATACAGTTGATTAGACAGGAAACGGCATTTGTGAAAGAGCGTCTTGCCGTAAAGAATTTCAAAAATCTATCTATTGTTGACGAGATTATTGAGCTCGACGACATACGTAGGCGTATGCAACAAGAACGCGACGATGCACAAAACGACATGAACAGTCGCTCGAAAGAGATTGGTGCTGCCTTGAAAGATGGAAATAGTACAAAAGCTGAAGAATTGAAAAGTCAGACAGCTGAGTTGAAAGAAAAAATTCGCATTCTCAATCAAGAGCACGATATTGCGCTTGAATCAATGAACAACAAGCTTGTGCTGTTGCCAAACTTGCCTCATATATCTGTAAAGGCTGGTCATTCGGCCGAAGACAACGAAATTGTACACTCCGAAGGAAATATTCCTGAATTGGGTGCCGACGCGTTGCCTCATTGGGAGCTTACAACCAAATACAAACTTATCGACTTTGAACTTGGAAACAAGATTACTGGCGCTGGATTTCCCGTTTATACAGGCTTGGGAGCGCGCTTGCAACGTGCTTTGATTAATTTTTTTCTCAACGAAGCCATTGCTGCTGGTTACAACGAAATTCAACCACCATTGATGGTAAACGAAGCTTCGGGCTATGGCACAGGTCAGTTGCCCGATAAAGACGGTCAAATGTATTATGTGAATGAAGATAACTTGTATCTGATTCCAACGGCTGAAGTGCCAGTAACCAATATTTACCGCGATGTAATTCTCCGAGAAGAAGAAATGCCAGTGAAAAATGTTGCTTACAGCGCTTGTTTCAGACGCGAAGCAGGTTCGTATGGCAAAGATGTACGAGGTCTCAATCGCTTACATCAGTTCGATAAAGTTGAAATAGTTCAGTTGGCACATCCTGCAAAATCGTACGATGTTTTAGAAACCATGAAAGATCATGTTGTGGGTTTGCTCCGTAAGCTTGAACTACCATTCAGGATTTTGCGCCTTTGTGGTGGCGATATCAGTTTTACGTCTGCGTTGACTTTCGATTTCGAGGTTTACAGCACTGCTCAGAAACGTTGGCTCGAAGTGAGTTCGGTTTCAAATTTCGAATCGTTCCAGGCAAACCGCATGAAACTACGTTTCAAAGATTCAGAGGGAAAAACTCAACTTGCCCACACTCTCAATGGCAGCGCGCTGGCTCTGCCTCGAATTGTTGCTGCTTTGCTCGAAAACAATCAAACCCCAGATGGAATCAAAGTGCCAGAAGCTCTAATCCCTTATTTTGGAACAAATATAATTAATTGATTTTGCTATGAGAAAAATTGCCTTCGCTGTTGTTGTTCTGTCTGTTGTTGCATTTTCGTGCCGCCCTGCTTTCGTACGCAAAGGTCTGCGCGATGTTAGCACAGAGCGTGCACGCCTCGAAGAAGCACGAACCCATTTTACCGCTTTAGATACCGCTCAAGTAAGGGGTGTTTATAAATCTTATTTTTCAAAAATTGACTCTATCAATAAGTATTTCAACGATCAATATTCCGGCAGCGCATGGAAAATCATGACTGAATTTGGGCAAATAAAGGGACCCTTGAAAGAATATCTTAAATCGTATTCTGCAATAATTGGTGAATATGCTTTTTCATTGCAACAGTTGGCCAATTTGGAATACGACTTAAAAGGTAAACTTATCAGTAAAGAGCAATATGCAATGTACATCGAAAAAGAAAGTGAAGAAAATGGGAAATTAATCGTGAAAAGCAATTTAATATCAGAAAACGCAGTTAGATACGTTAATCACTATAACGAAATCAGTCCAAAAGTGGATAGTCTCATTATAGTTTTTAAAGCTGGAATTAAATAATGCGTGCTCTCAAACTTATTCTGCTACTTGTTTTCTTTGCCCAAAGCTCTTGGCTTATTGCCCAGACAACCGAAAAGGAATTGCTGGCGCGAGAGTATATGGTCAATGGTGAGTTCGAAAAAGCTAAGCAGCTTTACGAAGAAATTTTTGCAAAAAACAACTCAACCTACATCTACGACAACTATTTGGAATGTCTCATTCAAAGCGATAGCTGGAAAGAAGCCGAAAAACTGACGCAAAAACAAGCTAAAGCAAATCCCTCGGTGCCTCGCTTTCGTGTTGACGAAGGGTACATTGCCAAACTTCAGGGGAATACCAAGCAATCCGATAAGGTTTTCAACGATGCCATTCAATGGGCAATTTGGTCCGATGTTGTTGTGGTCGATTTAGCTACGTCTTTCCAAATGCGCGAGCTCAACGATTGGGCAATTAAAACCTTGGTTGAAGGTAAAAAATCGTTTCCTGCATCGGGTTCGTTGAAAATTCAATTGGCTAAAGCTTATCAGCGCAATAGTCAATATGCCGAAATGATCGAAGAGTACTTAGCTTTGCTCGAAAGTCCAATGTTTGGAATTGCTGAAATTCAAAAGCAACTGCAAGATGTTATTATGGCCGATAAAGATGGCACAATCTCAGATATTTTTCGCGACAAATTGCTTCAAAAGCTCCAAAAAAATCCTTCGAATTTCGACTATACACGCTTGCTTATTTGGTTCTACGAGCAAAATGGCGATTTTTCTAAAGCATTGCTGCAAGCAAAGGCATACGATAAACGTGCGAAAGCCGATGGC
>DYON01000312.1 GCA_020720525.1 Acetofilamentum sp. | reverse complement strand
TAGCCAGTATTCAGTTGTGAGTGGTCAGTAATCAGTAGTGAGTGGTCAGTGGTCAGTATTCAGTGTAGAGGCGTTGCACAGCAACGACTGGTAGATGGAGTAAGGAGTATTGACAATAGTCAGATGTAATTCCCGACCAGAGCGTTGGGATTGTGAGTAGTGAGTTGAGTTAAAGTAATTCGGCGAGCGATTTTTCCAATACAGCAATTCGAGAAAGAGCATCTTGTTCCTTTTTGCGTTCGCTTTCAATCACTTGAGCAGGAGCGCCACTTACAAATTTCTCGTTAGCAAGTTTTTTTCTTACACTTATCAGAAAGCCATTTGTATATTCGAGTTCTTTCTGAAGTTTTTCGCGTTCTCCCTCAACATCAACATTTTCGGTAACAGGAAAAACGAGCTCTTCGGTGCGAACCAACATAGTAAAAGCTTTTTCGGGTTTTTCCGACAAATGGGTAAAGCTACTTAAATTTGCCAATTTAGCAATCAATGAGGAATAATGTTCCAATGTGTCGCCCGCTTGAACAGGAGCAAAAAACACATCGAGAGGTTCTTTCATGGCAATTTTTTTATCGTTGCGATACGAACGAATTGCAATGATGGATTCGCGCACAATGTCGAACTGTTCAATCAGCTTCTCGTCGGCCGAAAAATCGGATGGCATTTCGGCAAGCATAATCGATTCTTTTTCGCCTCGGGGAACCAACATTTGCCATATTTCTTCGGTGAGGAATGGCATAAACGGATGCAACATACGCATCAGCTGATCAAAAATAAAATTGGTTTCGTTGAGTGTTTTCGCATCGATGGGCTGACCATAGGCAGGTTTTATAAACTCGAGATACCACGAGCAGAAATCGTCCCAAACCAGTTTATAAACCGACATAAGAGCATCCGACAAACGAAATTCTCTAAAATGCTCATCTATTTGTGCAGCAACCTGTCTCATTCTGTTTCCAAACCAGTCAATTGAGAGAGCTGCATAATTGGGTTGTGGCAATTTTTCATCAACCTCCCAACCTTTTACAAGTCGGAAAGCATTCCATATTTTATTGGCAAAATTGCGTCCTTGTTCGCAGAGCGAATCGTCGTAAAGCAAATCGTTGCCCGCTGGCGAGCTAAACATCATGCCAACACGCACTCCATCGGCTCCAAATTTCTTTATCAACTCAATTGGGTCGGGGCTGTTGCCGAGCGATTTACTCATCTTTCGGCCTTGTTTGTCGCGAACAATTCCAGTAAAATATACATTGCTAAAAGGAATTTCGTTGCGATAATCGATTCCAGCCATAATCATACGCGCAACCCAGAAAAACATGATTTCGGGAGCTGTAATCAGATCGTTGGTTGGGTAATAGTATTTAATATCGTCGTTTTCGGGCTCTAAAATGCCATTAAAAACACTTATAGGCCACAGCCAAGAGCTAAACCAAGTATCGAGAACATCTTCGTCTTGTTTCAAATCGGCAAGCGTGATGGTTGCATCAAACTTTTTTGCTTTTTCGAGTGCTTCGTTTTCGTTGAGAGCAACCACAATTTTTCCATCGGGAAGATACCATGCCGGAATTTGCTGTCCCCACCAAAGTTGACGCGAAATGCACCAATCGCGAACATTTTCCATCCAATGACGATAGGTGTTTTTGAATTTCGCGGGATGAAAGCGCACTTGATCGTTCATTACAACCTCGAGAGCAGGTTTTGCAAGTTCGTCCATTTTCATAAACCATTGCTCACTCAACTTGGGCTCAATTGCGGCATCGGTACGCTCGCTGTAGCCAACTTTATTGTTGTAATCTTCAATTTTTTCGACATTTCCAGCTTCTTCGAGCAGTTTCATAATGCTTTTGCGAGCAACAAAACGGTCTTCGCCAATCAGTATCTGAGCTTTTTCGTTCAGTTTTCCGTCGTCGGTTAGAATATCAATAATCTCTAAACCGAATTTCTGCCCAATGGAGTAATCGTTGATATCGTGAGCTGGAGTTATTTTGAGACATCCTGTACCAAATTCTATATCCACATATTGGTCTGTAATAACTGGAATCACACGATTAATAAGCGGAACAAGTACTTTTTTGCCATGCAGATGTTTGAAACGTTCGTCGTTCGGATTTACGCAAACTGCGGTATCGGCCAAAATGGTTTCGGGACGAGTGGTTGCAATCACCAAATAATCCTTGCTGTTTTCTAAAAAATAGCGCAGATAGTACAATTTTGCATTTTGTTCTTTATAGATTACTTCCTCGTCGCTAACAGCAGTGAGTGCTTTTGGGTCCCAGTTTACCATTCTGTGGCCCTTGTAGATAAGCCCTTTATTGTAAAGTTCGACAAAAACCTTGATCACCGAATCGTAAAGATTTTTATCCATTGTGAAGGCTGTGCGATCCCAATCGCACGAGGCTCCCAGTTTTTTTAACTGATCGAGAATAATACCGCCATGCTTTTCTTTCCAAACCCAAGCATGTTTCAGAAATTCATCACGCGAAAGGGAGTGCTTGTCGATACCTTCTTCGCGAAGCTTACCAACTACTTTAGCTTCGGTTGCAATCGAAGCATGATCGGTTCCTGGAACCCAGCAAGCATTGAAGCCCATCATTCGGGCACGACGAACCAGCACATCTTGTAAAGTGTTGTTGAGCATGTGCCCCATGTGAAGAACACCAGTAACATTGGGCGGTGGAATAACAATGGTGTAAGGTTTGCGATTATCGGGAATCGAACGAAAAAATCCATTGTCCATCCAGAAGGCATACCATTTGTCTTCGCTTTGCGTTGGGTCGTATTTTGCTGAAATATCCATGAGGAAAAAATTGGAGTGCAAAAGTACGAAAAAATGCCAATTTGTCGGTAATTGATTTACAATAAGAGCCTCTAACTTAATTACAAGCAAGAGAAACGACCTTCCTTGCAGTCATTCTGAACTGGTTTCGGAATATATCGAACGACCTTCCTTGCA
>DYON01000311.1 GCA_020720525.1 Acetofilamentum sp. | reverse complement strand
GTTGAGCGTGCTGTGTATGTTTTTGATTTACATTGACTTAATGCTCGCCGCACAAATCATTTTCGGTGTCGCAATGCTTCTGCTCATAGCTTCGCTTTTTCTTTCCGTTTGGGAAATACAAATTTCAGTAAAAGCTCTGGATATTCGCCTGAGCGATATTGAAGACTCAAAACAATAAGAGGATAAATCAGTCCTGATGGGAAAACTCATAACGCATTGAAAAACTATATGATACAGCTAAATTCTGTCCCGAATGTTTATTAGAAATTCTGTTGAAATTCATTAGAAATTCCATAGAAACAACAAAACAACAACAACTGTATAACTGTTAAAATACAAAACATTCGAGAGAAAGAATAGCGATAATCTACATAAAATCAAATATTTGTAAGTTTTCCTACAAACACTATTTAAAACGAATACCCAAAAACAAAACATCGTCCACCTGCTGCGAGGCGCCTTTCCACATTTCAAAAATAGTTTCGATAAGCTGTTTCTGCTCGACAAGCGGTTTGAATGCACACTCCTGAACTAAGGCTTTGAGGCGTTTGGATTTGAATTTTTCGTTTCCGGCTTCGTTGTATTGGTCGCAAATTCCGTCTGAAAACAAATACAAAATGTCAGATTTTTCGATAGTAACAGTTTGATAACCAAATGGTTTTTCTTTGCGCATGTAACCAATCGGCATCTTATCTCCTTTGAGTTCAATAATTTCGGCATAATTATCTTGATGTCTCAACAAATACGCCGAATGATGCGCGGCTGCAAAATCAAGCTGACGAGAATCGGTGTCATAAACGCACAGCGCAATGTCCATGCCGTCTTTTTGCGAAAGTAAGTCGTCTTGTTGGTGTAAGGTTTCTTTGACGTGCTCTCGTAAAATATTTAGAGCTATTGCAGGGTTTGTAACGTTCGCGTTTGCTACAATTTCGTTCAAAAGTGCAATGCCCAACATGCTCATGTATCCGCCCGGAACGCCGTGTCCGGTGCAATCGGCAACTGCGAAAATAGCTTTGCTATCGAGTTGTGATATTTTGTAAAAATCGCCGCTGACAATTTCTTTTGGTCGAAAAATTACAAAATGTTCGAAATTTGTATTTTGCTCGGAGTCGGAGTCACTTTTCAAGACCGCAGTTTGGATGCGTTCGGCATAGTGAATGCTGTCAGTGAGTTCTTTTTGCTGAAATTCGAGAATGTTTTTCTGATTTTCAATTTCGTTTCGCTGCGTGAGCAACTCTTCTTTTTGTTGGTTTATTTCTTCGTTTTGCTCCGAGAGTTTGAAATTTATTTTCTGCAAATTGTCGGCTTGTGCTCGTAGCTCTTCTTTCTGATTGTTTATTTCCTGAGTGCGTTGATTGACAAGCTTTTCCAGCTTTTCGTTTTCCGTTTCACGCATTCTGTTTATTTCTTGCAAATGCTCTATGGCTTGCTTTTGACTTTCTGCAAGCATATCGCGAAATTTCACAGTCAAACCGTAGGCAAGTATCAGAATTTCAAGCCCTACGCCGATTTTTAAACCGTGCTCGAATTGGAAAATTCCGCCTGCTCCGTTGTTTTTCATAATCATCATAACCGAGCCGCCGATGAGAAAAATAAGCGCGAACGAAAAATATTTTGCAAAAAACAAACGCTTCCGAAATGCTAGTATAACTGTAATGATACTCAAAATAAGCCCGATTCCGGCAATGAAATTCCCGAAAAAAATCATAAAGCGGTAATACGCCGGCACGAAAAGCGGAATTTGCGAAAAGACAATAATTATTGCAATGCCGGCAAGAAATTTGTGCATGCGCGGGAAATGCGTTCGAGTTTGTATCGTGTTAATCATCAAATAGATAAACGATGAAACGGCAAGCATTGAGAACAGTCCGACCGCCGCGTTGGCAAAATACGGAAAATTGCCCCAGAACATCTTAAAAGCCAAGCCTTCACGCGCAAACTGATACATGCCCATCATCAAAATATACAATATGTAGATGAGATAGGATTTGTCGCGTAAGTTTATGAAATAGAATAGATTAACAATGATAATCAAAGCTAAAATCCCGTAGTAAATGCCGACAGAAGTTTGTGTGTCGCTGTTTTTTTCGATGATTTTTTTTTGCGAAAGCAGAAACATCGGCAGTGTAACCACATCGCCGTCGCTCACAACGGCGCATAAGATTTGCTTTTCTTCGTTCGGATTCAAATGAAATTCAAACAAATTGCTCGGCTTGTGAATGGTGCGTTCGGAAAATTTGAACCCGTCTCCGCTGATGTATTCGGCAGTTGTTCCGTCGGGCAAAGGTTCATACACCCGAACTTTGTAAAGTAACGGATAATCAATGAGTAAGAACGGGTAAAGAACCTCGTCGCCTGTGTTTTTGACTGTTAATTTTAACCAGATTGTGCTGTTTTGGTAGTCGAAAAACGGAATTTCAGTATCAGATTTCACGAACAGAGAGTCGAATTTGCCTGACTTAATATCCGAAAAGGATACTTCTTTTTTTGAATCTAAAAAGTAACTGACTTGTTTTCCTATTGAGATTTGCGAAAAATTTTGTTCTATCTCAACAAGTTTTTGTGCAGAAACTATACCAAACCAAGCGGTTAAGTTAAATATTACGAACACTATTTTGGAAAGTTTACTCAACTTTTTTCGTTTTTATTTTGTTCTTTAAAGTAATGTTTATACAAAAACGATGCCTAAGAAAACCCTTTTCAAGAAAAAGGAGACAAACATTTCCATAGTTCTGTGCAAGAGTTTGGCTACGATTTTCTACTTTAGGATTGACCGCTCCAAAAATAGAAATTGTCCACTAATTCACGAATTATTACGAATTTACTTTTTGTAATCAATTGGATATGAGTAATTTACAAATGTTAATTTCTGCACAATCCTGTCAAAGATACTTTTCGGATCGGACTCTTTTCTTTCATGAGCAAAATTATATTTCTACTGAAATCTGAGCAGTATTGAC
>DYON01000310.1 GCA_020720525.1 Acetofilamentum sp. | reverse complement strand
GTACAAATTGTCGTTTTTGAGTACAATACGACTGGCCGACATAATTTTTTGTCCGTTTGGCCAGTACATCATTTTATAATCATCGAAAATATTTTCCTCGAGTAACGGAAGAAAATCAACAGGTATTGGAAGTGTGTTTAAATTAATCAGTTTCTCGACCAAACGCAGGTTCAAAAGTGGGTCGGTTGTGTTGTACGGGCGGCCCAAAATAACCAGCGCCTTTTTATCTTTCGGAAGATTTGCCATTACTTCCCGTCCCCTTTTTTGAACAGCTTCCTCAAACTTTACCTGAACTGCATCGGCAATGTCAATCACTTTTTTCGTTTTCGACTCAGGAATATTAAACTTTTCCTTCATAAACCCAGAAAGTTCCTTTTTCAGTGCCCTTTCGAAATAACGGAAATGAAGTGTAGGAGTTAAAAACAGTTCGCGGATTTTTGCGTCGGTAAAGGCGCTGCGAACCATAAACGGGTACGACTGTATCCACGGACAATTGCAATTACTCGTAGGATTCTCCTTCTTCCCTTTGGCATTCACAATAAAGGGCTGGAAAATATAATCGACTTTTTTACTGATAAGATTATCGACATGACCGTGCATCAACTCCACCGGTAGGCAAGTTTCTGATACCATCAGTTCGATCGAACGAGTTACAATTTGCTGGTTAGATGGTTCTGAAATCACCACCCTGAAACCGAGCTGTTCGAAAAATGAGCGCCAGAAGGGAAACTGCTGATAAAAAACCATCAAAGCCCGCGGAATTCCGATACTGATTTTGCCGTTTTCAGGCTCTTCGCGGTAATCACCCATTAACATTGCCAACCGTTCCTCAAACAAATTCGGGATATCTTTTCCTTTGCCCTTGCGTTCATCGAGTTCGTATTTCTCGCAACGGCCACCATAAAACAATTTCTTCGATTCGCCTTCAATTTTAATCTGCCGAATCTCGCAATCGTTGGTACAGGCATGACAGGTAAAACTTGAAACCGTAAATGGAATCTGGCTGATATCAAATCCTTTGAACCTTGTTTTCTGACCATCGGCCATGGAATTGCGGGCAAGAATTGCCGCTCCGATTGCCCCGGTAACATCAAAATGAGGTGGAATAATAATTGATTTTCCGGTTATTCTCTCGAATGCCGCAACCACAGCTTTGTTATTGGTAACTCCTCCCTGGAAAAATATTTTTTCACCAATGGGTTTGTCACCAACTACCTTTTGAATATAATTTTGTACAATTGAATATGCCAGACCGCCAACCAAATCAGTGATATCGGCACCTTTTTGCTGGTGCGAATTCAAATCTGATTCCATGAAAACTGTACAACGGTCGCCCAATCGTACAGGTTTTTCCGATTTAAATGCATAATCGGCAAACTGGTCAATAATATTAATATCAAGTTTATCGGCCTGCTCTTCGAGAAAAGATCCGGTTCCGGCAGCGCAAACCTTGTTCATTTCAAAGTCAACCACTACCCCATTCTCGATACTGATGTATTTCGAATCCTGACCTCCAATTTCGAAAATGGTATCCACTGTCGAATCGTATGCAATTGCTGCTGTTGCCTGCGCTGTGATTTCGTTTTGAATTGCATCGGCGCCAATAAAATCTCCGGTGAGATAGCGCCCCGAACCAGTTGTGCCAGCGCCAATTACCAATACATGTTCACCAATTTCATCATAGATTTCCTTTAATCCGCGCTGAATGGCGTTCAGCGGTTTTGAGGCCGTTGGCAAATATCTGCGGGCCACAACATTATTTTCGCTGTCGATTAATACCACATTCGTACTAAGCGAACCCACATCAATTCCGAGGTAAACTTCTGTTTTGGTTCCATCTTTCGGAATTTGCTTCACTGTTTTATTGTAACTGGCGTTTGACATAATTAAACTGCTCAGTCGGGCAGTGTTACTTCTGTCGCTTGCCAGGTAGTTTTTAATTTCGCGTGTGCCTTTAAAACCAAAAGCATGTCCGTTCTGGTTTTTCAGGGTATGAAATATGGCTCCCAAAGCTCCCATCGAAGCATGATACTCGGGTATCACAAGTTCATTCTCTTCGAGTTCAAAAATTTCTTTGAAAGCACGCACCATTCCAACATTTGCGGCAACTCCTCCCTGAAAAATAAATGGCTTTTCGAATTTCTTCCCTCTGCCAAGTGTGCTTTTAAAATTGCGGGCAACAGCAAAACAAAGTCCGGCAACAATATCGTGTAATGGTGTGGCAACCTGCTGCAGATGAATCATATCGCTTTTGGCAAAAACACTGCAACGACCAGCAATTCGCGGAGGATTGACTGATTTAAGCGCCATCTCTCCAAATTCCTTTTCAATTGGTACTTCGATGCGATTGGCTTGCTGATCGAGAAATGAGCCAGTGCCGGCTGCACACAAACTATTCATTGCAAAATCGGAAAGTCGTGAATGTCCGCTTGCAGTTCCATTCTCCATAAAAATGAGTTTCGAATCCTCGCCGCCCATCTCAATGATAGTTTTGATATGCGGATACAGCTCTCCTACCGATGTTGATTGCGCAATGATTTCATTAACAAAAACACCGCCTGCCAATTCTGCTGCCTGTTTACCACCCGAACCGGTAAAAGCAAAACTGCCGATGGAATCAAAACCATATTCTGCAGTAATCTCATCGAGTACACGAACCAACACATCGAATGGTTTGCCATAACAGTATTCGTACCGGTTAACAAGAACCTTCTTATTATTGTCGATTAAAACCGCATTTACCGAGATTGAACCGATATCGAGACCAAGGTGAAACCTTGAATTTTCGGAATAAATGGATTGAGAATTTTGCATTTGCTTTTGTGCTAATAGTTTCAAAATTAAAACAGTTTCTGTTTATCATCTGAACATTCTTCAAGGCTTTTCAACGTGATGAAATTAAAAATATAACTTAAAAAAGTAAATTAAAAATTAGCAAAAGTGATGTTAATTGTTTATCTTCAA
>DYON01000309.1 GCA_020720525.1 Acetofilamentum sp. | reverse complement strand
AAAGGTTGGAGAAACCACTACTTCAAGAGCATCTGTAACATCAATTGGTGTTGTTGTGTTAACAATTACATTACCTCCTGAAACAACACGCATTCGCTCAGTATTATTTGAACGAATTACAAAATCTTGTGCATCGTTGGTTCCTATCCAGTTGTTGGCAGGCGTGGTACCGAAATTTCCTGTTGTTAACCATGCGTCACCGTTGCCTGTACCAGTGGCTAAGCGCTTCCAGTTGGGGGCGGCGGTAGTACCAGCATTGTAGTAATAACCTGGATATACACCGGTAGAAGTTCCAGAACCTGCAGTAGCAGTATTGTAAACCATTAAACTTGTTGCAGGACTCGCAATTGGTCCAGCAGCATTGGTTGCTGTTAGGGCAACACGTGGAATTAACAACCCCTTGCTTGTGCTTTGCACTTCAAGAATAGATGATGCATCGGGCGTAATAGCGGTGGAAGCAATACCAACACTTTGTGCATGAATCCCAATTGCAATCAGCGATAGTAGAACAAACGAGAAAATAAGTTTCATAATAATACCTCCCTTGAAATTTCAATTTAGACAGTAGAACTACTTAATTGGTTTAATTTCAGTGCGTAAAATTACACATTATTTTTAAGAAATTCAATATTTTCCATTTTTTTCGACAAAATCTGTATAGTTGCATAATATGTTATTTGATTTTTTACTCTAAAAAAATTCAGAGTGCTCGATAGCGATTTATTTGTTGAAGATGAATTAACTTTGAATTAGGTATATTGTGCTAAAATTAAATATAGTCGCATTTGTGATGTGTTTCGTAAATAGGGACTGTTTAAAAACAATAACAACCCGACCAGCGTCATTCTGAACCCAATATTTATTTGGAGATTTCAGAATCTGTAGGGCGGAGACAATTATTTCAGTTTGCAAAGGCACGCTTTGCTGTATGTCTCTGCGAGACTATAAGAACTTTATGAACTAATCTCATTATTATTTCAGCAAATATTTTTTACCTTTGCACAAATTTTAAAACGAAATATCGTGGACATTTTTGAAAAACTCAACGTTGACAACACCGCGCTCGGATCTTACTACAAGATTGCGCATGGTTATTTTACATTTCCAAAACTCGAAGGAGAAATCGGACCAAGAATGAAATTTCGTGGCAAAGATATGCTTGTTTGGAGTTTGAATAATTATCTTGGCTTAGCCAATCATCCCGAGGTACGCAAAGCCGATGCCGATGCGGCAGCTAAGTACGGAATGGCTTACCCTATGGGAGCCCGAATGATGTCGGGTCAAACCGAATATCACGAGCAACTCGAACGCGAATTGGCTGATTTCGTTGGTCGCGAAGAAGCATATTTGCTCAATTATGGTTATCAAGGAATAGTAAGTATCATTGACAATTTGGTCGATCGAAAAGATGTAATCGTTTACGATAGCGAAGCACATGCATGTATTATTGATGGTATGCGTTTGCATATAGGGAAACGATTTGTGTATGCTCACAACGACATGGAAAGCCTTGAAAAACAGCTCAATCATGCTCAAAAAGTGGTTGAAGCAACTGGCGGTGGAATTTTGGTTATTACCGAAGGTGTGTATGGTATGACCGCCGATTTGGGCAATCTTAAAGGTATTGTTGAATTGAAGAAAAAATTCAACTTCCGTCTTATGGTTGACGATGCACATGGATTTGGCACAATGGGTTCGGATGGATCGGGTACTGATGCACATTTTGGAGTTCGCAATCAGGTCGATATTTTTTTAGGTACATTTGCGAAATCGATGGCTGGTATTGGTGGTTTTGTTGCTGGTCCTAAGCCAGTTATAAATTACCTTCGTTACAATATGCGTTCGCAAATTTATTCCAAATCGCTTCCAATGCCTATGGTTATAGGAGCACTTAAACGGCTTGAACTCATTCGAACGCAACCCGAACTTCGCGAAAAATTGTGGGAAATTGTAAATGCTCTTCAAAATGGACTCCGAAGCGAAGGATTCGACCTTGGACAAACTAAATCGCCCGTTACTCCAGTTTATATAAAAGGTGGTGTAAAAGAAGCTTCCAATATTATTGTTGATGTGCGCGAAAATTTCAATATTTTCTGCTCAGGAGTTGCATATCCTGTAATTCCCAAAGGACAATTGCTTCTTCGTATCATTCCTACCGCTGCTCACACGATTGAAGATGTTGAATATACACTTGATAGCTTCAAAAAAATCAAGAAAAAACTGTTCGATGGCGAATACGCCAAAATGGATGTGGCAATACGAACTACTGAAATTTAGAGCTAAATTACTTAAAAAAAAAGCTGTCGGAATATGATAGCTTTTTTTATATTTTTCATTTTATGACAACACCAATAGAATGGTTTAATGAACATTTCTAATGCAATTTATTTTTGCCTAATCCAAATACTTGAGTCTCATTGATTTTTTTGTTAGTCAGTAAGCAGAAGAAGGCTCTACCGAGTAAGCAATCACATTAAGTATTTTTATCTTACGTGAGTCATCTTCATAGATAGCCAGCTTGCAGACAGGTCAAACTTTCCATAAAATATGAATAGAAATCTTCAATGCGTTGCAGAAAATTTATAAGGAGCACCAAGCAGTCGGCACGACATTGCTACGACTTTTTCAGCAGCCTAGTATAATTGGCGACAGAATAAAGCCGGAAAGTTATTTTCATAGGGGAGATGATTTTTTATAGAAGTGAGAGGGGGCTTTCAAACTATATTTATATTTTCTCGTAATGTTAAATATTAGCGTATTTCATGATAAATATATTATCTTTGCCCCATGATTCCCTTCAGCTCTCTCTCCTCGTCTCTACGCAAAGCCCACCTCGACCGCCTCCAGACCGAGCATCAAGCCTTGCGAAAAAAGGAAAAAGCATTGGACTTTTCCAACCGACCCGCATGTCCATACTGCAACCAAACCCACGTGCATTCGGTCGGATTTCGCGACGGAATTAACCATTACC
>DYON01000021.1:2769-18011 GCA_020720525.1 Acetofilamentum sp. | reverse complement strand
AAGGCTCGTTGTAGGCAAGTTTGTCGCGCCACTGAAGAGTGTCGGGCAAAGCTTTTTGGTAGGCTTCTAACTGACCGTTTAGTTTTAAATCGAATAGATACTCGCGGTAATCTTTATTCGTAACCTCTGTTTTCGATATATAAAAAGCCTGTACGCTTACCGTGTCGCCATCAATGGTTGTTTTTCCCATCGGAATAAAAGCGAAGCCTTCTGGATTTTTGATGGTTTTGTTTGTCGATGTACTCATCGAGCACAGAAATACAAATCCCACAGCGGCAATGAGAATTAACTTTAAATTCTTTGATGTCATAACTTGGTTGCTTTGGTTAACGAAAAGTAACGGAACTTTTTGAAAATAATTGTGCGATGGAGAAGTATTTCCACTACATGAAGTTAAAAAAAACATCAAAAAACGCCTTAAGGATTTAAAATACTTTCATAATCAAAATTCTTTATAACTTTGCGAAACTAAAACCCAAAAATATGAAAACACTCGTTAAAGTATCAGTTATTGTTGCAGTTGCAGCAATTGTATTTACAGGTTGTAAAAAAGGCGAAAACGATCCCTTTTTGTCGTTGAAATCGAGAACCAGTAGATTGGCTCAAGAATGGAAATTGGCAAGTGCTGATTTTACTGAAACCAGCTCATCAACTAGTGGTTCTGTTGATTATTATAGTTCTACTCACTACACTTATGATGGAACTAAAATGAATGAATCAAGCACAACTACTGTTGGCACAAATACTACAACTTCAACAGACTCTTATCTTTATTCTGTGGAAATTGATCTCGCAAAAGAGGGCTCTTTTGAACAAACATTGACCTATGATGGCAGTACTTCGGTTGGTTCAGGTTACTGGACTTGGATTCATAAAATTAAAGATCAAGATTTGTCGAACAAAGAAGCAATTGTTCTGACTTTTGCTTCAGGAGCATCATATACCATAGTTGGAACTTCAATAGACCCTGGTCAAATTATGGTTATTGACAAATTGAGCTCATCGGAATTGGTTATTCTTTTTGATTATAAAGAAACATCATCTGACGGTGATGTTTCTACTAAAGCAGGAACAATGACTTTTGAAGTGAAATAATTAGTTCGAAAAAATTAAAAAAAGAGCTCGGAAGAGCTCTTTTTTTTGGTTAATATTTTTATTTCCACTATAAATATGCCCTATTTTCATCAAGGTTGCTTAAAAATCAGAATTTTTATGTAAGTTTGTAACCTTAAAACTAAAAACCATGAAATCACTTTCGAAAATTTCTATCGCTCTTCTTTTGATGGCCTTTGTTGCTTCATCGTGTGGAAAATACGAAGAAGGCCCAATGATTAGTTTGTTGCCTATAACTATGCGCATCACAAGTCAATGGCAAATGGATAAGTATTTTGAAAATGACGTTGAGCAAACTTTGACCGCTGACGAAAAAGACGACTATTACGATATCAAAGACAATGGAATTTTGGATGCTGTATATGTTGTTGGGAGTTCTTCAACTACCACCACGGGCACTTGGGAGCTTTCTAGCTCGAAAGAATTACTTACTTTCAAATATACTTATGGAAGTTTCACTGTAAATGATGTATATACTATTTTGAGATTAACCACAAAAGAGTTGTGGATTGAAAAAGTTTATGGGTCTGTTACAGAGGAATACCATTATATTCAGCGATAACTTTACCAACTGTCATTTAGCCTGCTGATGCAGGCTTTTTTTTGAGAAAATACTATCTGAGCTAAAAAAATGAAAAAATTTGCGGTAATTCTTTCTGGTTGTGGCGTGTTCGACGGAGCCGAAATTCACGAAGCTACACTTAGCTTACTTGCTATCGATAGAGCTGGCGCAAGCTATGAAATATTTGCGCCCAACATCGAACAAGCTCATGTGGTTAATCATCTTACTGGCAAGCCAACCAACGAAACGAGAAATGTGTTGGTTGAGTCGGCGCGAATTGCTCGTGGAAAAATAAGCAACCTGGACGATTTCGACCCAAAAAATTTTGATGCATTGCTTTTCCCAGGCGGATTTGGTGTTGCTAAAAATTTATGCGATTATGCATTTAAAGGTCCCGATATGTCAATCAATGCCGATGTGCGAAATTGTGTAATGTCTATGCACAGCGCCCAAAAGCCAATTGGAGCACTTTGTATATCGCCTGTGCTAATTGCGGGTATTATTGGTGCTGCCGAAGTAACTATTGGCAACGACCAAGCTACAGCCGACGATATAGCCGCTTTTGGCGGACAGCACATCGAGGCAGGTGGAAGCGATATAATAGTCGATAAGCAAAACAAAATTGTTACTTCGCCTTGCTATATGCTCGATGCACGAATCGATACCATTTTTAGTGGCGTTAGCAGTGTTGTGGAAGCACTATTGCAGCTTTCGCAAAGCAAATAATTCTTTAAAAACAAGACATTGCAACAGTATTTTTCTACTTTTGTGCAAAATCTCATCAGGATACTTTGAAAACTTTGAAAAACTTTCTCCGGAAATTCCTTCGCTTTTTTCATCTCGATATTACCAAGAATCTGAAATACGATCGGTTGACCGAAGTTATTATGAAAAAGGTCATTAAACCCGATTCGAATTGTGTTGACGTTGGTTGCCACAAGGGCGAAATACTCGACATTATTCTCAAGTTAGCACCACAAGGGAAGCATTTTGCTTTTGAGCCAGTTCCGTTGTTCTACAAGGCACTTAATCATAAATACCACGGGAAAGCTTTGGTTTTTGATTGTGCACTTTCGGATGTGCCCAGCACTTCGGAATTTCAATTTGTGAAAAATGCGCCCGCATACAGTGGATTGAAAAAACGCGAATACAAAGTTGAACCCGATATTGAAATTATTCAAGTGCAAGTGAAAACGCTCGATGATGTTGTTGGAGACAGCATGGTCAATTTTATTAAAATTGATGTTGAGGGTGGTGAGTTTGGCGTTCTTAGAGGTGGCATAAAGATTTTGAAAAAAAACAAACCGTTTGTGGTATTTGAGTTTGGGATTGGGTCGGGGATTAATTACGGAACAGTTCCTGGCGATTTTTATGATTTTATAACAAGTGAAACCAAATTGAATATTTCGCTTTTAAAAGGGTTTTTAAAGAATAAAAAACCATTAACGAAAGAAGAATTTGTGAAGAATTATAACAATTCGGGAGAGTATTATTTTATTGCGCATCCTGAATAAAGCAGCCTAAACGTTTAGTAAAGATTTAATAATGGTCCACATTTCGGAAGCACTTTTCTGCCACGAAAAATCTTTTGAACGTTCAAGCCCTTTTTGAATAAGCGTTTCGCGCATCGTATTATCTTCGGTCAATAGCTTCATGGCAGAAACAATATCGGAGACATATAGTGGGTTTGCCAGCAAGGCTGCGTTTGATGCAACTTCGGGAATTGAACTTGTATTGCTTGCAACAACGGGCACTCCCGAAGCAAATGCTTCAACAACGGGCACTCCAAAACCTTCGAACAACGACAAAAACAGTAATGCGTATGCCGAACCCATTGTTTCGCCAACTTCGCTGTCCGATAAGTAGCCGGTGAAGACGATATCGTTGCTTATTTTTTCAGGCACGTCGAATCGAGCAAAGGATGGGTCTTTCCAAAGAGGCCTGCCACTAATAAGCAATGGATACTCAAGCTTGCTTTCTCGCCTAAATTGGACATAGGCTTCGATTGTTCGATGAAGATTTTTTCGAGGGTGCAACGAACCAATTACAAAAAAGTAGGGAAGCCCATTGGTGAGTTTTTCTCTGGTTTTTTCAATAGAAGCTTGGTCGAGAGGCGCAAAATGCTCCATAAACCCATTGGGAACAATGGATATTTTGTTTTCTGCGATTCCATACTTGGCAACAATATCGTTTTTGCTGAATTCAGAAACCGTTACAATTTTGTCCGAATTCTTGATGAATTTGGGCGTATTCTTTCTGTAAAATCTAATGTATTTTGCAGGTAATCCATCCAAACTGTGTTCGAAAAAGATGTCGTGAATCACCGTTATCGATTTGCAAACAACTCTATCGGAGGCTATATTGTCGGCCGAAAGAAACACGTCGGCTTTTATTTTTCTCAATAAGCGCGGAATCGAAATGTTGTACCACCATTTAATAAGTAGTGGGTGTCGCGCTTTTGGCATTATGTTGTGAAGCGTTACATTCGAAGGCAATTCAATATCGAGAGGTGGTTTGCGGTCGAAAATCCAATGAAAATCTACTTCGGGATGTTGGTTGCTTAGTTGAATAGCAATATTCATCTCAAATCGACCTACTCCTTCCATTTTGCCAGGTATCCAATGCCTTGTGTTTATTGCAACAACATGTTTTCCTGCCTTTTCATTCATTTTCACTAAATTTGCTGCAAATTTGCGCTTTTTTTGGCACTTACCCGCAATGCAGAAAAAATTCATCATTAACATAGTATTTCTAGTTGGTCTAAACCTATTGGTGAAGCCGTTTTGGATATTTGGAATCGACCGAACTGTTCAAAACATGGTTGGTGCAAACGAGTACGGTTTGTATTTCGCTGTGATGAATTTTTCGTTTTTGTTTGGTTTTATTCTCGATTTCGGGCTCACGGGTTTCAACAACCGAACTGTAGCACAACACGAGCATCTTGCAACCGAAAACACCAGCAGTATTTTGGGAATGAAAACCATTTTGTCGTTGGTTTATGCTTTTATTTCTATTGGCGCAGCTTTTATTATTGGCTACGACAGCATTCACTTCAAACTATTTATGTGGGTTGGAATCAATCAAATTCTTGCTTCATTTATTCTTTTTCTTCGGTCGAATGTGTCGGGAATGCAAATGTTTAAAACTGATAGCTTTTTGTCGGTACTCGACCGATTGCTCATGATTATTTTCTTCTCGGTGCTTTTGTGGGGCAATTTGTTCGATGTTCAGATTAATATTTTCTATTTTGCTGCATTTCAAACACTTTCGTATTTTGTTACATTCCTTGTGGCCATATTGATTGTGATTCGTTATACACGATTTTCGAAAATTTCGTGGAAATGGCGCGAACATTTCACGCTTTTCAAGCGAAGTATGCCATTTGCTATTCTCAGCTTTTTAATGCTATTCTACTATCGTGTCGATTCGGTTATGATTGAGCGCTTGCTACCCGATGGGTCGATGCATGCTGGTGTTTATGCTTCGGCATATCGTATTCTTGATGCTTTGGGTATGTTTGCCTATTTGTTTTCGGTGCTACTTCTGCCTTTGTTTAGCCGTATGCTTTCTCAGAAAAACGAAACGGGTCCAATTGTGCATCTTTCGTCGGTATTGTTGCTTAGTGCAGCAATGGTGGTGGGAGTTGTTTCCTTTTTCTATGCCGATCCCATTATCTCATTGCTCTATGTCGAACATCAAGCCGAATCGGCTGCTGTTTTGCGAATTTTAATGCTGGGTTTTATCCCTATTTCTGCTATTTATATATTTGGAACATTGCTTACTGCGCATGGAAGCTTGAAAATGCTCAATATCATTGCTGCTGCCGGTGTATTGCTCAATGTTGCCCTGAATTTTGTACTCATTCCCATTTACTTCGAAAATGGAGCTGCTTTTTCGGGAGTTGCAACACAAAGTATGGTAGCACTATCGCACATTATTCTCGTTGCAATTGTTGTTAAACCAGCTGGTTTGCGAAACACCATTGTTCAATTGGTCTTTTTCGGGTTTTTGGTGTCGGTTTTTGCAGTTACAATTCAGCGAATCGATGTAGAATTTATGTGGCAAATAGTTTCGATTCTTGGATTTTGGATACTGTTTTTAACAATAAGTGCGTTACTGTGGTTTCGCTCTAAAAATATCAATCTAAGCAACTTGCTTTTATGGAAAAAAAACTAAATATGGGCTGCGGCAACGACATTCGCCAAGGCTGGATTAATCTGGATGTTGCTGCTATAGAGGGAGTTGATGTGGTTCACGACATCAACCAACTGCCTTTGCCGTTTAGCGATTCATCCTTCGATTTTGTGCTTTGTCAAGATATTTTGGAACACTTAGACTATATACCATTGCTCGAAGATATTCATCGCATTTTGAAGCCTGGCGGGGAGGTCGAAATTCGAGTGCCGCATTTTAGCTCTCGATTCAATTTTATCGATCCAACACATAAAAAAATGTTTTCGATTCAAACGTTCGATTATTTTACAAAAAATGCTCCATTTGGCCGAAATTATTATTTCCCATTTCATTTTGAGAAAACGGTGTTTCGCAAAATACATTTTTCAAAAAGCTATGTCTTTTTTATCAATTTTCTTGTTGAACCGTTGTTTAATGCAGGTCAACGAATGCGAACATTCTACGAAGCTTCTTTCTTGTCGAGGCTTTTTCCTGCCGCAAATATTTCGGTTAGGTTGAAAAAATAAACTAAAATAGATGTTTTACGCTGCTAATCACTAAATTTGCATCCTTAATTGATTTTCGCTATGAATGAAAACACAGTCCTTAAAAACGAAATTACATTTGAAAACACCAATTTTTTGTTTTTCCTTTTTAAATGGAGGAAAATGCTTATTATTATTGCGCTGGCTTCTGCAGTAGTTTCGGCAGGTGTTTCACTTCTGATTCGCAACAAATATGTATCGACCGTTGTAATGTTTCCAACATCAACCAATGCCATCTCTAAAGCCCTTATTTCAACATCGTACGGACTGAAGGAAGATATAATGGAGTTTGGCGAAGAGGAGCAAGCCGAACAAATGCTCCAGATTTTAAATTCAAACGAGATTAGAAGTAGAGTGATTGAAAAGTTCAACTTGTTAGAGCATTATCGTATTAATCCTGAGTCGCAATACCATAAAACGAAGCTATATCAGACCTACAACGAAAATATTTCGTTTAGTCGAACCGAGTATATGGCAGTTCAAATAAAAGTGGTTGACGAAGACCCACAAATGGCTGCCGACATTGCCAACGAAATAGCCAACTTGTACGATACGGTAAAGAACAATATGCAAAAACAAAGAGCTACCGAAGGTTTTAGGATTGTTGAATCGACATATATAGACCTTGAGAGTGATATTAATTGGAAAGAAGATTCGCTTGCTTTTTTAAGAATGAAAGGTGTTCAAGATTACGAATCGCAAGCAGAGCGTTTGTATGAGGGCTTGGTTCGCGAGATTGGAAAAGGTAATACACCTGCAGTTAAGCTTATTCAAAATGAACTCGACACCATTGCAAAATACGGAACAGCTTATGTTTCAATTAGAGATGCTTTGGAATACGACAAAAAACAATTAAGCGAAGTAAAAGGAAAATACGAAGAAGCAAAGGTAGATGCACATGAGGTAATTCCTCAAAAGTTTATTGTAGATTCTGCCTATAAGGCTGAAAAAAAATCGTACCCAGTGCGTTGGCTAATTGTAGTAGTTTCTGTTTTTTCTACCCTTCTAATGAGTATTGTTCTTATTATTCTTTACGAGAACTACTCCAAATTTAAACAATTACAACTATCCAAAACGACTAAGTTATGAATACCAGTCAATTCGACACTCTTTTTATTATCAGAGTAATAAGACATTATTGGAAAATCATTTCAATTGTATTTGTTGTTTCTGCAATTGCAGGTGTTGTGTTCAGCAGTAGTATGTTTCTTACTCCACTTTATAAGACAAAATCCGTATTGTATCCTTCTAACTTGATTCCTTATTCGCAAGAGTCGGAGACGGAGCAAATGTTGCAATTTTTTCAATCGAATGTGATTCGCGATTCGGTCATTATTAAATTTGATTTATTCTCTCATTATGGTATTAATGCGAATGACAAATTTGGTAAATACCGCATTTACGAAGAATTCAACGATCATGTTTCAATTAAGCGTTCCGAATACGAATCGGTAATTATTGATGTTTACGACAAAGATCCAATGATGTCGTATGAGATTAACAGAGAGATGATTAATCAATACAATCTTAAGGTCCGTCAAACGCAGCGCGACAAAGCAGCCGAACTTATGGTTGTGCAGCAAGACCTTATGGTTGTTTCAAAGGTTCATATAGATTCGATTGGTAACAGGTTGAAGGAGTTGAGTCAAGAATACAAAATTTTGGATTTCGAAACCCAAGTGAAAGAAGCCTACCGTGGTTTTTTTAGCTCAAATGCTGCAAATCGAACTCAGCTCGATCAGTTGATATCTAATCTTGAGCTGCATGGTGGCGAGTATAATTTGCTGGCAATTCAACTCGAACAGTTTTCGGCAGCGTATGCTAGTGCTGTTACCGAATACGAGAAAGCTCGTATTGATGTTGAAAAGATTCTTACCTATTCCAGCGAAATAATCAGCCCTTATCCACCCGATCGTAAGGCTTGGCCTGTTAGGTGGTTGATAGTACTTGTTTCTGTGGCTGCATCAACATTGCTGTGTTTTGTTTTTATAGGTTTTTACGAACAACTAAAAAAGTTTAGAATTAATGAGCCTTCAGAAAAGCAGTAGCCTTTCTCGTTCGGGAATTGGTGTGTGGGTGATTCTGTTTACACTTTTATTTTTAGGTGTAAACATGGTTGCGCTCGTGCTTAATGAGACTATGCTTGTGAGTTTGCTCCCAGTTTTTTTGCTGTTTGTTTATTTGTATTTTTTTGCTGTTGATAAGCTTTTCCTTATAATTGCTGCCGCCATTCCACTTGCGGTGAATTTAAGCGATTTCGATTCTCAAATTGCTGTTACTCTGCCAACAGAGCCCTTGCTTGCCGGATTGCTTTTGTTGTTTTTATTGAAATCGCTTTTCGAGCCACAAAAATGGAAGCCATTTCAGCAAAACCCAATCACCATTGCTTTTTTAATTTATTTTGCTTGGCTTTTCTTTGCTGCCCTTGCTAGTCAGATGCCTCTTGTTTCGTGGAAATATTTTGTGGCTCATTTGTGGCTCATTGTTCCTCTTTACTTTTTTGGAACTCGAGTTTTCTTCCTTAAACCAAACTCTCAGCGTGCTTTTGTTTTACTACAAGTCGCTGCTTTGGTTGTAGTAGTTCTTTATGCTCTTATACGTCATGCTTCTTATGGTTTTGGCGACCAAGAAAGCCAATGGGTAATGCAGCCATTCTATAAAGACCATGCTATTTATGGTTCAGCAATAGCGCTTTTTTTACCTGTTCTCATATTGTTGTTGTTCGACAAAAAATATTCTCTAACAGCGCGTTTTTTTATGCTTTTGGCCTTGGCAGTATTGCTTATTGGATTAACAATGTCGTTTAGCAGAGCTGCATGGCTTGGCTTTTTTGTTGCATTTGGACTAGGTCTTGTTGTTCAATTCCGCATCAAATTGAAGTATTTGTTTATTTCTTTTTTTGGCTTGGTACTTTTAGTACTTATTTTTCAAAACCAAATTATTCAACGACTTGAAAAAAACAAACAAGATTCGTCCGAAGATGTAGTGAAAAATATTGAATCGATGAGCAATATCTCTACCGATGCAAGCAATTTGGAGCGACTTAATCGTTGGAATTGTGCGCTTCGTATGTCGGCCGATCATCCTGTGTTTGGAACAGGCCCTGGAACATATCAGTTTTTGTATGGTCCATATCAACTTTCGCGCGATTTAACTATAATTAGCACCAATGCTGGTACACTCGGGAATGCTCATTCCGAATTTTTAGGAGCAATGGCCGAAACAGGAATTCTTGGTATGATGACTGTGATTTTTCTTGTTATCACTATATTCGTATATGGGTTCAATACCTATGTGGCTTTGCAAAAGGTAAATAAAGTGCAAGCTCGTTTCGTTCTTGGAATATTACTTGGTTTATTAACCTATTTTGTTCACGCCTTTCTGAATAATTTTCTCGACTCCGACAAAATTGCCGTCCCAGTATGGGGCTTCGTTGCCATTATTGTTGCCAACGGATTGCAACTTAAAGCTAATAAAGAAAGAAATGCAGAATTGAATGAAATGCCGTCGAAAAGCAACCCAGAATAAATGCTTTGGTATTAGACAAAATCGGTTTTATCATTTTATCTTTTCAAAAAGCTCTGGAAGACGCTTAATCCACGCAAGTTCTTTCATCTTGTCAACAGCTTCGCGAACTGGACTTCCAAAATATGTTTTGTTGCCTTCAAGTGTTTTTGCAACTCCCGACTGACCAAGAACAATAGCTCCTTTGCCAATTACCAAGTCTTTTTGAACGCCCACTTGGCCCCAAAGAATCACGTCATCTTCGAGAGTTACAACGCCTGCAATTCCAACCTGCGAAGAAATTAAACAGTTTCGCCCTATCACTGTGTCGTGGCCAACCTGAATGTGGTTGTCCAATTTGGTGCCCCAACCCACAATGGTGTCGCCCGAAACACCTCTATCTACTGTGCAGCATGAGCCAATTTCAACATTGTCTTCAATGATAACTCTGCCGCAGCCTTCTAATTTGTCGTATTTCTCTGGGCGACGTTTGAAATAAAAAGCTTCACCCCCAATCACTGTTCCACTATTAATGATGACATTGTCGCCAATAATTGTGTCGGCATGAATTGTACAATTGGCCATTAAAATGCAGTTTTTGCCAATTTTTACGTTGTGTCCAATAAACACAAAAGGCTCAACAATAGTTCCCTCACCAATTTCAGCAGATGGACTTATTGCAGATTCCGACGAAATGAAAGGTTTGAAATATTTAACTATTGAAACATAATCGCGAAAGGGGTCGTCTGAAATTATCAATGCCTTTCCAATAGGAACTTCAACCTCTTTGTTAATAATTACTGTAGTAGCAGCCGAGGCAAGTGCTTTGTTGTAGTATTTTGGATGATCAACAAAGGTCAAATCGCCCGGTTCAACGCGGTGTATTTCGTTTATGCCAGTAACAATAAAATTGGGGTCGCAGTTTGAATACGTGCCTTCGTGTCCAATAATATCAATGATTTGCTGAAGAGTATAATTGGTGGAAAATTTCATAAACAGCAGGTGTTTTACAAGGTTATTCCTTTACTCGTTCCGAGTATTCTCCGGTTCGGGTGTCAACTTTAATTTTATCTCCAGTGCTAACAAACAAAGGAATGTTTATGGAAGCACCTGTTTCTAATTGAGCTGGCTTAAGTGTGTTGGTTGCAGTATCGCCCTTCATGCCAGGTTCGCTGTATGTTACTTCGAGAACAACAAAAGAAGGTAGCTCACAACTTAAAGGAGTTTCGGTATCGGCATGAAACATGATTTCAACCCTTTGTCCATCTTTCAAAAATTGAGGAGCATTAATTAGTTCCTCTTCCATGGTGATTTGCTCATACGTTTCTTCGTGCATGAAAAAATATGTTACCCCATCCTTATATAAATACTGGTAGGGTCTTCTTTCAACACGTTGAATATTTATTTTTGCACCAGAAGGGAAGGTGTTTTGCAATACCTTTCCTGTTGTAAGACTTTTAAGCTTTGTTCTCACAAAAGCTGCTCCTTTGCCTGGATTTACGTGTTGAAACTCAATAACAACAAACAAATCGTTGTTGAAATCGATACACAATCCTTTTCTAATATCTGCGGTTGTTGCCATTGCATGTTTTTTGCCGTTGCAAAATTAATTCAATTTGCTGAATTTGCAAATTTGATTTGAAAAACAAAGATTGTTGGCTTTGATTATGTGCTTTATTTGTTAAAAAAGTGCGCAAAATCTTGTTGTGAAATATGGAATATGTGTTAATATTTGTCGTTAGTGTTTATCATAAATGGTTTTTATCTAAAATATGCACAATAGCTTGTTTTTGGTTGAAAATATTCGTATATTTAGAACGAGCAACCATGGGAGATTTTACAATGAAAACAACTTTACAAAAAAAGTACTCAATTTTAGTTTCAACAGCTTTGTTAATTCATGGCTCAAAAGTCTCATGGGCGTTCGAGAGAATTGTTGGCTTTGCTTTCCTCGTTTTGAGAAAACAAACATTCTTCAGAATTTATTCCCTGAACCCTTGCAATTTGCCCAAAAGCAATTGTTTAAAAATATTGAGCCATGAAAAAACTTTATTTATTCCAAGGATGCAGTCATGTTGTGCCAAACACTATCAAAAAATTGGTTATTTTGGCTTTTGCTTCGATGCTGCTTTTTCATTTTTCTGCCCAAAGCCAGGTTACAGTAACTTCTGGCTTTACGCCTAACCAATATGTAGGCTATCTTGTTGGAAGTGGAATTACATATTCAAATGTAACCTACTCTTGCAACAACAATGCCATTGGACATTTTACAACAGGTGGCACGCCAACCACTCTTGGCTTTACCGATGGTGTAATTCTTTCTACCGGACGAGTAAATGGCACTCCTGCAATAGGAGCTACAGCTTTAAGCTTTGTTAGTTCTGCCACAAATTGTGGTGGTGACCCTCAGCTTCAAGCCTTAATACCATCGTATTCAATAACAGAAGCAACCATTCTAGAATTTGATTTTATCCCAATTTCAGATACAATCAAGTTTGAGTATGTTTTTGGTTCAGAAGAATACCATGAATGGGTAAACACAGCATACAACGATGTATTTGGCTTCTTCCTAACTGGGCCAAATCCACTTGGCGGAAGCTACACCAGCATGAATCTCGCACTAATTCCGGGGACTTCTACACCTGTTGCTATCAACACAGTAAACAACGGCTACTCGGCTGGAGCATGCTCTGGTGGACCTTGCGAAAACTGTTCGTTTTTTGTTGACAACTGCGGACAAAGTGGGGTTGTTTTTGATGCATTCACAAGTGTTTTGACTGCATGGGCAGTTGTTGTTCCCTGTCAAACCTATCACATCAAATTGGCTATTGGTGATGCTGGAGATAGAATCTACGACTCGGGAGTCTTTCTTAAAGAGCATAGCTTCTCGAGCCCGACTCTTTCTTATACAAGTACTTACCCAATGGCTACTACTTTAGGCAATTTCTCGCTTGAAGGTGGTTGCAACAACGCAAGTGTGACGTTTTCGTTACCAGTAGCTCAGGGTACAGATTATATTGTAAACTACACCCTGTCTGGAACCGCTACAAATGGGATTGATTACACTTTCCCAGCTTCTGTTACAATTTCCGCCGGAAGCACCTCTGTTACCGCAATTTTAGATGCCCTTTTTGATGGAATTCCTGAAGGAATGGAAACGGTTATTCTTACTATTCAAACATCAGCTTGTAATTACGAAACACTTACTCTTAGCATCAATGATTATCAAAATATGGTATTGGCGAATAGTGGCGATCAAAATGTTTGTATTGGAGTATCTTCGGACATAAGCGTAAATGTGTTGAATGGACAAGCTCCATTTTCCTATCTTTGGAGTAATGGCACTACAACCAGCTCGCAAACAGTATCGCCAATTGTTACAACTGATTATTCTGTAACAGTAACAGATTTGTGCGGAAAAACTGCGAGTACCGATCTTACCATAACGGTTGTTTCCAATCCAATTATCGATATTTCATCGATAGACACTGTTCTTTGCCAAGGTGAATCGGCTACTCTAAGTGCTTCGAGCGATATTGTTGGAACAACGTTTTTGTGGAGCGATGGAACTACTGCCAATACTACCACAGTATCTCCAAATGCTTCAACTATTTATAGTGTAACTGGCTCAATAGCTGGAGGATGTTCAAACACAGCACAAATAAGCATTATTGTAAATCCAAATCCAACAATTTCAGTTACTCCACAAGTGGCTGGTGTTTGCGATGGTTCTTCTGTTACCATGACTGCATCGGGTGCCAGTACTTATGTGTGGTCACCTTCTATTGGTCTCAATCAAACCACGGGAACCACAGTAATTGCAACTCCATCCGCAACAACAACCTATACGGTTACTGGAACAGATGCTTTTGGATGTACTGGAACACAATCGGTTGTGATTACAATTTTTCCTCTTCCTCCTGTCGATGCTGGTCCTGATCAAGAAATTTGTCTTGGAGAATCGGCTCAACTTCAAGGAAGTGGAGCTTGGCTATACGAATGGACTCCAGCTGCAACGCTAAACAATCCAGATATTGCAAATCCAATCGCCACCCCTTTAGTAACAACAACCTATTATTTGACGGGCTTTTCTCCTGGGAATAATGTGATTTTTAATGGCGATTTTGAAGCAGGGAATGTTGGTTTTACCACAGATTATTTTTACAGCCTTAATCTTATGCCTGAGGGTTATTATTATATTACTGATAATCCTCATAATACGCACCCAAACTTTGCAAACTGCCAAGACCATACTCCCGCTCCTGGTGTGAATATGATGGTGGTAAATGGGGCTCCTGTAGCTAATCAGGATGTCTGGTGTCAAAATGTTGCTGTTTCACCCAACACGATGTATGCATTTTCTGCATGGGTTACCAGTGTTCATCCTACCAATCCAGCTGTATTGCAATTTTCCATTAATAGTGTATTGCTAGGTTCTCCTTTTACTGCAACAACCACTACCTGCAACTGGCTACAATTCTACGAGGTGTGGAATAGTGGAGCCAATACAACTGCACAAATTTGCATCGTTAATCAAAATCTCATTCATTCTGGCAATGACTTTGCTCTCGACGACATCTCATTTGCACCTCTTTGCTCCGATATCGACTCAGTAACTGTGGTGGTCAACCCTAATCCAGATGTTTCAATAACACCAGTTAATCCAGCAATTTGCGAGGGAGAAAGTACTACCTTAACTGCTTCTTCCGATTTGCCAGGAACAACATATCTCTGGAGCAATGGTGCTACAACTGCTTCAATTGTTGTTAGTCCTGCGTCTTCAACAACATATTCTGTTACTGGTACAGCCAATGGCTGCACGGGATCGGCAACAACAACGGTAACCGTATATCCCAACCCAGTGTTGAGTCTTACTTCGAGTGCCACAGAAATCTGCAACGGCGCTTCGGCAAGCATTACAGTAAGCAGCAGCTTGGCAGGAACCACTTTTGTGTGGAGCACTGGAGCAACCACAGCAAGCATCAACGTTAGTCCTAACACAACCACAACTTATACTGTAACAGGCACTTCGCCCAACGGCTGCACAGGCACAGCAACAATCGATATTGTTGTAAATCCTTTGCCAGTGGTGAGTGTAACCACATCCGACCCCGAACTATGTGTAGGTGAAAGTGCAACCTTAACAGCAACCAGCGATATTCCTGGCAGTGCTTACTTGTGGAGTACAGGCGCAACCACATCAACAATCAATGTAAGCCCAGTTGCTACAAGCACCTACAATGTAACGGTAAGCAGCCCCGATGGTTGTGAAACCACAGGTTCGGTTCTCGTAACCGTATATCCCAACCCAGTGTTGAGTCTTACTTCGAGTGCCACAGAAATCT
>DYON01000021.1:0-2669 GCA_020720525.1 Acetofilamentum sp. | reverse complement strand
GCACAGGCACAGCAACAATCGATATTGTTGTAAATCCTTTGCCAGTGGTGAGTGTTGTTGCTAATGATTCTGTGATATGCGAAGGTGAAAGCGTTACTCTAATTGCAACTTCCGATATTGCTGGTTCCACATTTGCTTGGAGCAGTGGGGGAAATACTCCCCAGATAATGGTTACTCCAACTCTGACTACAACTTACTTTGTTACTGTTACCAGTCCTATGAGTTGTAATTCGACCGCTGAGATTACCATTACGGTTAATCCAAATCCAATTCCAACAATAATTCCTTCTACTTCAGCTGTATGTTTGGGATCTTCGGCAACATTAACTTGCAATACTAATATTGTTGTTGACTCCTATATGTGGAATACTGCGGAGACAACACCTGCCATTGTTGTAACACCTTCGATGTTGACAAATTACTCTATCACAGTAACGACAGTTGAGGGTTGTTCGGGTATAGCTGATATGCAAATTGATACCTATCCATTGCCTTTGGTTGATATTTCTACCGGAAATGCGGAGGTTTGTTTTGGAAGCAGTGCAAATCTTGTTGCATCGAGCAACCATTCTGGAACAACATATCTGTGGAGCAATGGAGCCAATACAGCTCAGGTGAATGTAACACCACAAGCAACAGCTACTTTCACAGTTACAGGCACCGATTCCAATGGTTGTATCGATACTGCTCAATTTACAGTTATTGTGAATCCACTTCCAATAGTATCAATTACACCTAACCAAAGCGAAGTATGCGAAGGAATGAGTGTTGAGTTGACTGCTATCAGCTCTAATCAAGGAACAAACTTCATGTGGAGTACTGGTGAGCAAACAGTCAGTATTATCGTTACACCACCATCTGCTGCAACATATTACGTAACAGGAACAGATGCAAATGGTTGTACAGGCTCTAACCGCGCAACGGTTCAGGTAAATCCAAATCCTGTAGTATTAATTAATCCTAATACATTCACAATTTGTTCAGGCGACACAGTTCAATTATCGGCATTTTCTGCAACGGCAACAGCTTATGAATGGAATACGGGAGCAACAACTTCGTCGGTATTTGTTTGGCCAAATGCAACAACAACCTATAGTGTTACAGGCACCGATGCAAAGGGCTGTATTGGAATTGCAAATGCAATTGTAAATGTACGAAATGCTCCAACAATTGTTGTTAATCCTACGAATCCGAAGTTATGCTATGGTGAATCTGTTACTTTGGTTGCTTCGGGAGCAGTTCTTTACGACTGGAATCCAAACAAATACTTAAACACCAATGTTGGCGCGGTAGTAATTGCCACACCAGAGGAAACAACTACTTATATTGTTTCAGGAGTCGATTTGTATGGTTGCCAAGGAGCTGCAGAAGTAACCGTAATTGTTAATCCTATTCCTACGATTGATTTTACGGCCAATTCGACTGATATTTGTATGGCAACAGTTGTTCATTTTAATGGACAAACATCGCCTGCTATTCAATCGTGGAGCTGGGATTTTGGCGACCCAGCGTCGGGGGCTAGCAATGGAAGTAGTTTACAGAATCCAATGCATGCATATTTTGAAACAGGAACATATACTGTTGGCGTTTCTGTTGTAACAACCGAAGGTTGTAAGAATATGATTCAGAAGCCAAGTTATATTGTGGTGCATCCCAATCCAATTGCAAGCTTCTTGCGCACTCCCGATATAACTACACTAGAGTATCCAACAATTCAATTCTTCGATCAATCGCTTGGAAATAAGAGTTTACTCTGGAATTTCGATGATCCTGGAAGCGGATTAAACAACCTTAGTGTAGCTGAAAATCCAACTCATACATACAGTGCTGAAGGCGAATACTGGGTTACATTGTTTGTTGAAAACGAATGGGGATGTCTCGATTCGGTTAGCAATAGAATAATTATCAACCCAAAATGGGAAGAGTATATTCCATCGGCTTTCAGTCCAAATGGAGATGGTAACAACGATTATTTTAGACCTTACGGTTTTAACATCGACTTCACCGAGTTTACTATGTTCATTTTCGACAGATGGGGCAAAGAAATTTTCGAAAGCCACGATATTGAAGTAGCTTGGGACGGTCGTGTAGATGGTAAAGGCGACGTTGTACAGCAAGGCGTTTTTGTCTATTTGATTGTTCTAAAAGATGTTACCGGACTTGAACATCAGTTTATCGGACATGTTACGGTAATAAAATAAAGATGTTCATTCGGTTACATGGCTCAGAAAGCCCTCTGCAAGGAGGGCTTTTTTTTGTACGCTACGCATACCACATATCTATAGGGTTAAAGTCCCGAACGAGCCAGTCAATGATAATCGTTAACTGGCACAACTAAGCCTTTTTCAGCAGACCCTAAATAATCATTTATTTAACTATTGCGCGACTTGAATTCGGCATATACATGTGGCAAAGTAGGGCATAATAAATATATTACGCTGGTTTATGGGGGCTATTTTCAACCACAAAAACATTATTTTACTGATTATAAGTTTTTTTAGCTATATGTTAAAGATCGTTATTTTTTTTTAGGCTTTGTATATGCTATATTTTTTGTCCATTAAAATTCAAGTAAATTTATTCCAACTTGAAGTATATGCTCCTAATTTGCTATTGTTATGTTAGTTTTGATATGACGCATATATTTATCATCTTTGCTGCAAAAACTG
>DYON01000020.1:10848-18089 GCA_020720525.1 Acetofilamentum sp. | reverse complement strand
AAGAGCAAAGAAGATATATTTAGAATATGCCAAATTTAATATTACGTTCTATATAAATTCAAGTTCGAGCAAGTGAACGATGAAGTGTGTAGTTGTTTGTGCTGGTACAGGTATAAGTTGACCATTAATGAAACTAAGAAGAATTACAAGGATATAAAAACTGAAAGAAAATAACGGTTTTTAAGATTGCAGATATTGGTTAAGCAAGAGCTTAATAACCTCATTTGCTTGCAAAGAAGCAGCAATTGAAACTTTGGGTGCAAGTGGTGGATTGGTTTCCGACACTTCTTCTGCGAAATCGCCAACAATAACTAGGTTTCCATTGCGAACAACTTTCATTTGTTCTGCATTTTCAAGACCACTCAGCCCCGATGCGCAAACCAAGGTCTTGCCAGGAAAATCTTCCGAAACAACTTCTATGATCATTTGTTTGGCTTCAGCTGTGTCGAATGCTTCAACTATGATGATACATTTTCCGAATATTATTCCAATATTCGATTTATCGAGCCGTATATGATGCGATTGGATATCGACTTTCGGATCAATGAGTAGAATATTTTCCCGAAGTGTTGTTGCTTTCGACTTGCCAATTTGATGATGGAAGAAAAATTGCCGATTTAAGTTGCTCTCCGAAATGGTGTCGAAATCGGCAATCACTAGGTTTTTAATGCCACTTCGAACAAGCATTGCTGCACAATTCGAACCTAAACCTCCGCAACCAGCTATTCCAACCGTATAGGTCGAAACTATATCTTTGATTTCGTCAAAAGTCATGTGTGTAAAATGATTTCCAAAAGTAATGAAATTTTCAGCAATTGTTGCTGCACTAAACGAATTATATCTTTCTTTGGATTTACTGATGTGGTAAAACTACCGAGAAAGTTGTGCCTACTCCAATGGTGCTTTTTGCTTTGATAGAGCCTTTGTGCCGATCTACAATCGCCTTCACCAGCGACAATCCTAATCCAGTTCCTTCTATATTTGAGTTTTTTGCGTTTGAAGCACGGTAAAACTCTTCAAAAATATGAGGTAAATCCTCTTTCGGAATCCCAGAGCCATTGTCGGAAACAATTAGCTTAAAGGAGTTGGTATCGGATATTGCTTGAATGTGAACCGTTCCTCCTTCGGGTGTATATTTCATTGCGTTTTGGAGAAGATTACTTACAATTTCCTCAATCGACGACTTAATGCCATTGTAGTATTGATTGGTTATATTTAGGTCTTGAGTGAATGATATTTTTTTTCGATTAGCACAATCGAATGCCGATTTTATCGATACGTCTATCACTTGACCAATGTCGATTTTTTCCTTGTCGAACTTTTTGTTGAGACGCATATTCGTAAGGGCAAGCAACTCTTTGATAAATTCGCTGAGCTGCAATGTCCTGCTGTAGGCATGTTTCACAAATTCTTGATTTGCTGGGTCAACTGGAGCTATTAGTTGTTTGTGAACAAGCTCAATGTTTGCTTGTATTGTAGCAATATGCCCTTTAATATCGTGTGTAAGTCGCTTTACATATTCGTTTTTGATCTGATCTTTCTCTGTCAAATTAATATTGGCATCTTTGAGCTTTTTCTCAACAACCCTCAGCCTACCAGCAAGGGTCGAAGTGATGAAAACAACTAAATACGATGTGAGAGCAAAAATGATGAGCGAAGCAAATAAATACACGGGATCGTTTTCGATCAACGATGAAATATACTTATTGATAGAAAGATGTGGAATTATGCCAAAGTATTCAGTTATTGCAAGCGAAGCAAATAGAAATATTCCAACAGAGGTGAGAAAATAAGTGCATCTTTTCCCAAGAAGTATGCTGCTTATAATCATGTGGAAAATGTAAAAAATAATAAACGGATTTTCAATTCCTCCCGAAAAATGCAGCAATGCCGTTAGGAAAAGTAAATCCGTTACTATTTGAATATTGATGTGATTCCTGACTTTTAAAATGCATTTTTCATCGCGTCTGTTTTTGATGGATCTTAAATACTGAATGTAGAAAAGATTGCTAAAAAGCAACAATGCGGTTAGTACAAAAATGGCCTTGAAGTCAATTTGCAAATCGACAATGAATGCCGAAATAGCTGCTGCTACTGCAACTCCAATAGCTGCATACCATCTAATACCACATAACCAAAAAGCCTTTTTAATAAGGTTTTCGGAGTCAGGAATATTAAGCATCTGAATTAGTCTTTCAGAAATCGACCAATCTCTGCAAGTAAACGATCCGAATCAACTGGCTTTCCAATGAATCCGTCCAGCATTAAAAAATATTTTTGTCCCGAATCTGTTTTGTAATCAACCGAAACTGTGCCATCTGCATTTTGAATCTTAAGCACTTTGTTGCTTTCAAAGCCAGGCATGCCTTCCATCTCGTTGTACATTTCAACAATCTGAGCACTCGCGGCCATGGTATCTATGCCTGTAAGCATAATAGCTGGTGTGGTCTTAAATGGTTCGCTCACTCGCAACCTCTTGGCAAGATCGAATCCTGCGTTGAAAGTTTCCATGTTTACATCCAAAATAAAAAGATCTGGATCGAAAGAAACAGCTGTTTCGAATCCTTCATCGGCACTATGAGCTACTTTTGTCTCATAACCTTTAGCAGTTAGCATTGCGGCAATTGCTGAAATGAAGATTTTGTCGTCATCAACCAATAATATTTTCTTTGTTGCCATAGTTGTTTTTTTATGCTGTAAATGTAGCTATTATTTCTGCGGAATTGTTAAACAAACAAATATTTATCAAGATTGGCGCTTTTTTAACATTGAGTTTTTTCTAATCTTAATATTTCAAGCATTACGCCTCAAAATTTCTTAAATATTGAATTAGATTTGCAAAATATTGCATATCGATATTTTAGAAACAATGCCAATTTGCGAGGTTTTTTTTATATTTTTGTCCCACCAAATCACCAAAGAAAAAAGATATGGCAGTAAACATTGAAGATTTAAAGAAAAACCGAAAGATTTTGGCTTCTTTCGATTACGATGTAACCCCAATAGATAAAGGTTACACCGATAAAGTTTTGTACATCAATGTTGGCGATGGAAAAATTATCAGCAAGGATGTTCCAGCTCAAATGAAAGAAAAATTTATCGGCGGAAAAGGATATGGTTTGAAATTGTTGTGGGATGCAACCAAACCTACAACTAAATGGAGCGATCCGGAGAATGAGATTATCATCTCTGGGGGTCCGATTTGTGGAACTACACAGTATAGTGGTGCTGGAAAATCGCTGGTTGTTACTCTTTCGCCTCAAACCGAAATCCCAGTCGATAGCAATGTTGGTGGATTCTTTGGCCCATTCCTGAAAATTGCAGGTTATGATGCCATTGAGATTCAAGGTAAATCGGACAGAGACGTGGTTGTTTATATCGATGCAGCTGCCGGTCATGTTGAGATTTTCGAAGACCCTGGTTTTAAGCATGATTCGCATTTGTTGGCCGAAGAACTAACCGACCTTTTTGCCAACGAAGACAAAGAAAAGAAAAATATTGGTATTGTTTCTGCTGGCGACGCTGCCGACCATTCACTCATTGGTATGCTCAATTTCACTTTCTACGATAGCAAACGAAAAAAAATTCGCCTCAAACAAGCCGGACGTGGTGGAATTGGAACTGTTTTTCGCAACAAAAAAATCCGTGCTATTGTGGCCAAAGTTCCTAAAATTGGTGGAAATATCAACAACGTTGTCGATTTAGACACTATCATGGAGCGTGGACGCAAATTCAATAAAGAAATGCGCGAGCTCGACGACAGCCAATGCGAAATGCGCAAAAAAGGTACTGCTCACCTTACTCATATTATGCACGACTACGATTTACTTCCAGTGCATAATTTTAAATTTGGAATGCATCCCGATGTTGGTAAAATTCATGGCGATGTTTGGATGAGCTATTTCACACAAGGTGTACCCGATGGTTGCTGGATTGGTTGCAACATGGCCTGTGCCAAAGGTGTTGACGATTTCGAACTCAAAACTGGTCCCTACAAAGGACAAAAGGTTATTGTTGACGGACCAGAATACGAAACAACTTCGTCGTTGGGTTCCATTATGGGCATTTTCGACCCAGAATGGACCATCGAGGCCAATTTCTACTGCGATACTTATGGAATTTGTACCATCTCGTGGGGTACAATTATGGGTTTTGCGATGGAGTGCTACGAAAACGGTATTTTAAACAAAGAACGTACAGGAGGATTAGACCTCAACTTTGGAAAAAAAGACGAAGCCATGCAATTGCTTCATCAGGTAGCTCGCGGAGAAGGATTTGGAAAAACAGCAGGGCTTGGTGTTAAAAAGATGAAAGAAATCTTTATTGCCAATGGATGGGGCGATGCTCAGTTTATCAACGACATTGGTATGGAAAACAAAGGTCTTGAATACAGCCAATATATCTCGAAGGAATCGCTTGCTCAACAGGGTGGCTATGCTATGACTAATAAAGGTCCGCAGCACGACGAAGCGTGGCTCATTTTCATGGACATGGTCAATAATCAAATTCCCACATTTGAGAAAAAAGCTGAAGCTTTGTATTATTTTCCCATATTTCGCACTTGGTTTGGTCTGCAAGGACTCTGTAAACTTCCGTGGAACGATGTGGAACCGGCCGACAATCATTTGACCGATGAGCCTGCGAAAGTACCCGAGCACGTTGACAACTATGTTGCTATTTATAAGGCAGTTACTGGTAACGATTTTAGCAAAGAGGAACTTATTCGCCAAAGCGAAAGGGTGTACAATTTCCAGCGTGTGTTCAATGTTCGTATGGGTAAAGGTCTTCGCTTACACGATGCTCAACCATATCGTGCGGCGGGTCCCGTTACCAGGGAAGAATACGAAAGTCGCACCGAACGCTACGACAAGCAGCTTAAAGAATTGGTTGGATTCGATCCTGAGGGCAAATCGACCGAGGAAAAAATGGCTAAAACCCGCGAATATCGTCTTGGTCGCTACGAACAATTGCTCGATGCAGTTTACACCCGCAGAGGCTGGACCAAAAATGGCATTCCTACTATTCAACATCTCAAAAATATTGGGATGGATCTCCCCGAGGTTATTGAGGTTGTTTCTCCATTACAATAATTACAACAAAAAAGCCCCGAAAAATCAGGGCTTTTTTGTTGCTGAGGCTTTGAATTAGCTGAATATCATGGTTCCGATAATTGCTGCTGCCATAACTATGATGTACATGGCCCAAAGTGCGTTTTCTTTAATTGTGTTCATGGCTTTAGTATTTTGGACGTTTAACATTTTGTTGCGATTCGTGATATAAAGGTAAGCCCAAAACGATGCCCCCAAAAGCTGCTATCAGATAACGGCTTCTTTCAATAAGTTATCGTCAATTTCTTTTTGATTTCAGTGGGTATATATATGCCGATCAAGAAAAGTTGCCAATAGATGGTGTTTAAGATTTTTTTTCAAACCTAATTCCTTGTCGATATTTCTTTTGCTAATGGATAAATAGATACCCTAATTCAACATTTTTGTGTAAGTTTGCAGTAAGGTGCTTGTTTCTGAACGATTTTAGGATGGCAACTGATTATGGCGAAAGTCATTGTGTAACAGAAGAGTGAGTATGTTAAAATAATAGAAGGAGAGCGTGATGGAAAATAATCAATCGGCTTTTATTTTATTCAAAACCGAAGACGAAAAAATATCGGTAGATGTTCGTTTTGAAGATGAAACAGTTTGGCTAACGCAAGACCAAATGGCTTTGCTTTTTGGAAAAGCGAAATCGACCATCAACGAGCATTTAGATAAAATATTGACCATGAGCGGTGAGCAACTGTTACAAGGAGCAGGTTCAATCAGCCACGAAATTGCCATTGAAAAAGCTACCACAGAATACAAGAAGTATCAGCAAAAAACTCTGAGCGAAGCAGAGAAAAATTATTTAGACAGTTTGAAAGTCTTGGAAAATAAAACCAGAAACAAACATGACTGAAAAAGCCTAATTTTGCTTTTCTAAAATCTGTTGAATAATGGAGCTGACCATAATCATATCGTATTACAAAGCCATCGATAATTTGAAGCTAATTTTGAAGGCTTTAAACAGGCAAAGCAATATGAATTTTGAGGTTGTTGTGTCGGAAGACGATTTTAATGAAAGCACTATTGAGTTTGTGGCTCAGCATTCCAAGTCTTTCAATTTTCCTGTTACGCATCTTTATCAAAAGGAAGACAATGGTTTTCGAAAAAACGAAATGCTCAATCGATCTGTTTTAGCATCGAAAAGCAGCAAAATTGTTTTTATCGATGGCGATTGCATACCCCACCAACATTTTGTGAAAGAATATTTAAAATCTATTCAGGAAGGTTTCATTTGCACCGGACGAGCCGTGCTTTTGAGCGAAAAAATATCGCAACAAATGAAATTGGAGCAAACATTGATGCCATTGAACCTCCTCAATTTACTTTTGAGCAAAACCCGCAACAAGAAAGAATGTTATTATTTTCCACTGTTTTCGCTGTCTTTCAAAAAAGGCGGAAGAGGAATCATTGGTCGAAATTGGGGAATTGCAAAGCAATCGCTCTTTGATGTAAATGGATTTGACACCGATTATATTCATGCGGGTGTTGGCGAAGATGCCGATATCGATTGGCGATTGAGGGCTATTGGGCACCAAACCAAGTCGATGAAAAACAAAGCAATTGTATATCATTTGTATCATCCACGAACATATTCCGAAGAAATGGTTCGTCACAATTTCGACTTGATGCATGCCAAGAAGGATCAAAACCTAATTCGTTGTTTGAATGGAATTGATTCTTCAAACAATAAATGATTTTAATATTTTTGCCTATAGTTTCAGAATGCCAATTAAATTCAACAACATGGAATCGACACTCGACATTACCTTAGATTATGCTGCTCCCATTTCGATTGGTCATCGATTGGAGGTAAACAAATTTGCATTTTTCGAAATCGACCGTAAAGGTAGAGAAACCATTACCGAGATTGAAAATTTTCATCTAAAGGATTTGAATACAGGCATTGAATATGGTATGAATAAACATTTCGATAAAATAAAATTGATTTCTTTTTACAACGAAACAGTTTTACCACTCGATGTCCGAAAAGATTTGAGATTGTTGACGAAAACAACTGGCACTGTAGCTCGTTGCCGCGTATTATCAGTTCGAAATGGCGATAATTGGCAAATGCAAACGAGGCTTATTCTCGAAAATATTGAAACAGAAATCTAATTGCACTGTTTCTTTTTGGGGAATATT
>DYON01000020.1:0-10748 GCA_020720525.1 Acetofilamentum sp. | reverse complement strand
CTGTTTTTATCAAAAATTGTTTTATGTTTGCCTCGCAAATAGATGAAACAATACAACCATGCAAAACACAATCATTCAGAGGGAATTGGTCGATACAATTAAAGACCGAATTGGAATAGCAACTGCTGGTACTGCCACCATTCGCGAAATCAAAAAGCTGGTCGATAATATCGAAGGCGAATCGGGAACCAAATTTGTCCGTATGGAAATGGGTGTTCCTGGGCTACCCCCAGCAGCAGCTGGCATCGAAGCCGAAATTGAAGCACTTCGCAAAGGCGTGGCCGCCATTTATCCCGACATCATGGGAGTGAAAGAGCTTAAATCGGAAATTTCGTTATTTGTAAAAAACTTTCTTAATGTCAATGTGAGCCCCGAAGGTTGTTTGCCTACGGTAGGTTCGATGCAGGGCGGTTTTGCTGCATTTATGATGCTAAACCGTTTGCGCGAAGGTCGCGATACACTGCTGTTTCTCGACCCAGGATTTCCTGTGCACAAGCAACAAATGAAAGTATTGGGCAACAAGTTTGTTCAATTCGATGTTTACAATTATCGTGGCGAGAAATTGCGCCAGAAGCTCGAAAGCATGCTTTCTGCTGGCAACATTCACAGCTTGCTTTACAGCAATCCGAATAATCCTACTTGGATTTGCTTCACCGAAGTAGAATTGAAAATCATTGCCGAATTGGCGGCCAAATACGATGTGGTGGTAGTAGAAGACTTGGCCTATTTTGCCATGGATTTTCGCATCGACTACACAGTACCTGGCGTGCCACCTTTCCAGCCAACAATTGCCAATTACTACGATAAATATATTCTGATGATCAGCAGCTCCAAAGCATTTAGCTATGCAGGCCAGCGAATTGGAATGATGGTGATTTCGGATGCACTTTTTACTTCTAAATATCCCGATCTCAAACGCTTTTATACGCGCGACGATTTTGGCAATGCCATGATTTTTGGAACACTGTATGCACTTAGCAGTGGCGCAGCTCATTCAACTCAGTATGGGTTGCTTGGAATTCTTAAAGCCGTAAACAGTGGCAAGTATCGTTTCAGAGAAGATGTGATTGAATATGGTCGAAAAGCCGGAATCATGAAAAAAATGTTTCTCGACAATGGTTTCGAAATTGTGTACGACATGGACGAAGATAAGCCCATTGCCGATGGCTTCTACTTCACCGTTGCCTACCCTGGACTAAGTGGAGGCGAATTGCTCGACGATTTTTTGTACTACGGAATAAGTGCAATTGCTCTTGGAACTACCGGTAGCGAACGCACCGAAGGAATACGGGCTTGTGTTTCGCTTGTTTTGCCAACTCAATTTCCTGCTCTCGAAGAACGATTGAATTTGTTTCACCAAAATCATTCGTAGATGAAAAATTTGGGCCTTTTCAGCCGCTATAAGTTGCGTCTCTACTGATAACTTACTATTGAAAACTTAAAGCCGTTGCAATCGGCAAAATATCATTTTCTGTAACGATCACATATTCAAGGCGTTCGATACCGCATCCTTTGGGAGCAATTTTCTCGGTCAAAATCATTTTTTCCGCAACATCAATTACAGCCTTCTCGCGAAAATCGTCAATTTTAGTTATGCTCATTGCTGCTACTTTTTGTCTCATTGTTTACTATTTTCCCATTTTTGTAGAGAATTTTTTTTTCAATTTCTCCACCACGGTTGAACCATATTTCTTCTCCGTTTTTCTCGTTTTTTACGAAGTTGACAACAATTCTCTTTTTTTGCGATCCATTATGCAATGCCACTTGCTGTCCGTTGCCTTTTTCGAAATGAGCATAACCAACTCTGATGCCTTCGGCTTCGTAATATTCCCAATCGCCATCGAATAGGCCAGCAGAATATTGCCCTTTCACTTTCAATTGTCCGTTGGGATGATACTCAAAGTATTCGCCATCAATTACATCGTTTTTGAAAAATGCAATGGTCGCCACTTTTCCGTTGGAATAAAAAGTGGAAGTTTTTCCGTTCTTTTTCCCAGCAACAAATTCAGTCGATTCGAGTCTATTGCCCTCAATATCGAATTTTTCGTAAACACCATCGAGTTGATTATCCTTGTAGTTCATTTCGAGTTCTTTATTGCCATTCTCGAAATAATAAGTTGAGAGACCGTTTTTTTTGTCACCACGCATGGTTACTTCCGATTTGATTGTTCCGTCGGGGTAATACTCCTTTTCGGTTTTAGAACAACTATCCAGTAGCAGAGCAAGTAAAACAAATGAGAGTATTCGAGAAAAAGATGCAATTTTTCGCATACTGATTTATTTTTGAGTAAAAATAGTGATTTTTATCGATTCTCCCTTGTCTGAATTTTCAATAATAATAGCATTTCTTTGGATTGAAATCATTGTACAGATAGTTGAACTAAACCCGCTTTCAGCGTATGGCTTTTTGCAAACTTACATGAAAATCGGGATTTTTTGAGCAACCCTGATAAAAAAAGGTATGTTTATAGAGCAAAAGCCATCATTCTCCTCGCAAAGTACATAGAATATTTTTTATTTTTTTTGATAGAGTGGCTTTAGGTTAACTGGCAATACCCGCTGGGGCGTGCCGACTGCTCATATTGCTATTTATTTGGCTTAGAATTTCATTTGGCAAACGCTCCCCAAAATTATCAATACATCACAATCAATTGTATAAATACACCAAATAGCCAAAACCAGATATTAGTTTGGTTTATTCAACAAAATAGATCAAATAAAACTAAATAGTCCACTCATCGTGAATAACACCAACAAGCCATGTTTTTCCTTCGACGGTTTTAAATACAAAACGTAATGCTTTCCAATCGAGACCATCGAAATCGGGGTTTTCGCCTTTGATGAATAAATCGACTACGTCGCAATCGGGATAAGCCTCTTCTATATTGTTGGTTGTTGTACCACGTTGGCTAACAGTATTTACAGCGATTTCGCCTGATATAGCGAAGTTTGCATCGGTTACGAAGTCGGCAAAATAGTCGGACATGGTCATTTCGATTGGGTCGCCCGAACCATCAAAACTACCCCAGTTGAATACCTCGGTCGATGCGGTTGCTGTTTTTATTTCGCTGGCATTGATAACAATATCGTTGGTTGTATCAATAAAAGCATAAGCCGAAAAGCGTACACCATCTTTATAAAACCATTCGGCTAAAGCGCGATAGTTTTTAGTTTCAAAATTTTGAAAAATTGTTTTCGCATATTCAGCCAACAAGCTGTCGTTTGGAGGAATAATTGCTTGCGAGCTGTCGTTGTTGCTTGTTGAATTGTCTTTTTTTGAATTACTTGAGCAGCTAAAAATAGCAATTGCAAGTAGGATGAAAATAATGTTTTTCATTGTTTTAGTTGCAAAGATAAACAAATTGTAGCATTCATCCATAATTAAAATAGCAGAATTTTATTGAATAGAATCTGCTTCAAAAATGATTAAATGCTACAAATACAAATTTGTTTTTTAGAACTCGAAATGAAAAAATCTCTTTTTGGATGAGTATTTACTCTAAGTGCTGTTTTATGTTTTAGCAAGTCCAATAAAACAATCATGAAAAAACAACTTGAGTAAACCCCCAGCGTTTTTGAGAAGAGTTATTTGGAAAGTTTATTCACCTTGTCGAAATACATGGCAAAAGAGCGATAGAGAAAGTGAGTCCATTTTCCAAAAGGAACAATGATGAGTGCCCACTGAACCAAAACAGTAATATGTATCAAAAACACCCAGAAAGTACTTTGAAGCATTTCGAAATCGACGAGTAAGCGCACTGCAAATGCCGAGAAACCCATCAACATAAGCCAAATAACAAAAAACCAATCGGATGGATGTGTGAAAGTACTTTTTTCGCTTCGTTTACGCATGCGGCGAATAACGAAATCGGTTGTTACAACAAAGATGGCTCCGCTAAAAACATAACCAGCAACCACAACTATGGTATTTGTTGCACTAAACCAATCGAGAAATACTGTAGTAAACAACAATGCAAGATAGCTGAGAACCAGCACAAAATGTTCGAACCACCATATTTTGTTTTTGGTGTCGCTGTCGCACGACAAAGAGCGCTTTTGAGTGAACATGTGCACCAACAATTCCGAAATAGCTTTAAAGTAGAACTTCAGCTTGAATTTTTTGGTTGGTTTCCATACGGTGCTGTACCACATTCGGATGATGTTTGGTAAAATAATTACTGCAAAAACGCCACCGATAGCCAGCATTTCGAAAAGGTGACCATAATGCATCCATTCTTCGAATTGAAAAGTGTTGCTGGCATACAACCCAACTATTCCACCAATAATTAAAGTAAAAGCAACCAAATATGCTGCAAGATTCCGATAAAGCAAGCCAGCGAGCCCAGTCCAATCGTAATGCGATGTTAGATATCGGCGCAGCGACATCATGAGTTCGCCTGGTTTAGCTTCCTGTGGACAGTATGCTGTGCATTCGCCGCAGTAGTAGCAAAGCCATGGTTTGAGCGATCCTTTCACATCTTCGCTAAGGCCAAGAACACTGTAGCGTACCATTTCGCGTGGAAAAGAGTCTTTTTCGTTGGATAAAGCGCAAACAGCAGTGCAGGTGCCACAATTGTAGCAAGCATTGAAATCGACAGCGCCGTATTTTTTAAGTTTTTTACCGAATTTAAGGTCTGTCTTTGCCATCATTTTTTGATTTTATAGAAATAGTATTCATCCATATCATCGACACCAGTTGTAACAACTTGCCCAAATTTAAGCATCGACATAACATAGTAGAGCGTTTCGGTTGTGCTCATTTCGAGCTTGGCAGCAAGGTTGGGAATATTCCATTCTTCGTCGCCCATGATTTCAGTAATTCTTTTTTTAATGGAATTGTATTCTTTCAATTTGTCTTTGACATGTTGCGGCACTGTGTGTGTTTCGCGCTTTTGCCTGAATGTTTGTTCTTTGTTTTCTTCCATGATTTTCGTTTTTTCAGTTAGTCGCGTGCAAGCATATCAATCATTTGTTCCACTTCGTTGTCGGTAAACGATGTGAGCTGGATGGCATTTTCGGGGCAAACCGGCAAGCACATTCCGCAGCCTTTGCAAACCGATTCGGTTATTCCGGCAACTTCTTTGTTGCCAATGTTTACTGGATGTATAGCATCGAATGGGCAAGCTTTAGCACACGCATCGCATATTTTACAAAGCGATGCATCAACCACAGCTGTAAGTGTATTGACCGATAATGTTTCTTCGCGTACAAACGAATACGATTTGATGGCTGCCGAAAGCGATGAGTTAATCGATTCGACAACGTTTTTCGGACCCTGACATGCACCAGCTATTGTGATTCCATCGATTACGGTTTCAACAGGTCTTAGTTTCATGTGTATTTCGTTGAAAAACTTGTCGCGACCTTTTGGAATTTTCAAAATGTCGCTGATATTGTTTTCGGCTCGCGGAACCATTCCTGTTACCAAAACAACCAAATCAACTTCTGTTTCTATGGGCATTTTGTGGGTGAGAATATCGTTGATTTTTACTATTGTTTTGTTGTTGTGTTTCTCAACAACTGGCAAATCGTCTTCGAACGACTGAAAAAACACTTGTCCTTCTTTGGAAGCCTGATGATAAAGCTCTTCTTGCTTGCCGTAAGTGCGAACTCCTCGTGTGAAGTGAAAATGATTGAGGTTTTCGAATTTTTTGTTAGCTCGAATGGCGGAGTAGATTGTTGTTGTGCAGCAATAGCGCGAGCAATACTTGTTTTCGCCTTCCACTTGCCGGCTGCCAACACAATAGATGTAAGCAATGTTGTTGATGGTTTTGCCTTTCCACAATAGATTTTCGTCGCTATTAGCTACAAGACGTTTGAATTGTGGCAAAGTAATCACATTGTCGATAACCTGATAGCCATATTCTCCTTCGTGTGGAGTGTATGGGTCGAAGCCAGTGGCAATAAGTATTGAACCAACTTTCAAATCGATGGTTTCTTCGTGTTGATTGAAATCGATTTGCGGACATACTTTTTCGCATTCGCCACAACGAGTACAATGCTCAATATCAATCACTGCTGCATGAGGATATTCGCTTGGAAAATTGTGATAAATGGCTTTTCGCTTGGTGATGTTGAAATTGAATTCATCGGGGACTTCAACAGGGCAGGCCGAAATTGCTTTTTCGAACGAATTTTCGTTGCAAGCCGATTTTACGTAGCGAGGTTTTATTTTTATGCTGGCAGTGAAATTGCCCATGCTACCACTACTTCCGATTAGTTCAGCGCCAGTGAATAAAGTGATGTTTTTGTCGGATGAAATATCGTTGTAAAGCCGCGTTACTAATTCTTTTCCTGTTTCGTCGGTTGTACAAAGTACGTCCCAATGCGAAATACGGCCACCAATGAAATGTTCGCGTTCGATCAAATAAACTTGCGTGCCCATTTTTGCAAGCGAACTGGCTGCTTTCATGCCTGCAACACCTGCACCAATAACCAAAACAGCTTGATGTGTTTTTATTTCAAGTGGCTCCGATGGTTCCGATAGAATTACTTTGGCAATAGCAGAGCGGACAATATGAATTGCTTTTTCGGTTGCTCCTAATTTGTTGTCGGAATGTGGCCACGATACTTGCTCGCGAATATTGGCATGAACATAATGGCTTTTGTTGAGACCAGCTCGTTCGGTAACAGCTCTAAATGTGGGTTCGTGCAATTTGGGCGAGCACGAAGCAACAACAACAGCGTCGAGTTCGTTGTCCACAATGTCTTGAACCATTTCTTTTTGGTTCGAATCGGCACATGCAAAAATAGTAGTTTTAGCAAGAAAAACGCCTTCTTCTAGACCAACAGCTTCGCGCACCTTTTCTACATCTACATAATCCGAAATATTGCCACCGCAATGACAGATATATACTCCTACCTTTTTTTTCATATCTCTACCGTTGATTGTTTGATATATCGGATAGTTTCCATCGATGCAGCGCCTGCCGATAGTATTGTATCGGGGATGTCCATCGGACCCGAAGTGGTGCCAGCTAGAAAAACGCCTTCGATGTTGGATAGCGATGGCTTGAAAAACAAATCTTTTTGCAAAGCAAAGTTGAATTTGTCTTTTTTCCATTCATTTTCTGCGAAAAATTGTTGTGGATCATCGTTCGACAATACTCCAACTGATAAAATCACCAAATCGTGGTCGGCTTCTTTGAGCTTGCCAGTTTTAATGTCTTCGTATCGGAGAGTTAGATTTCCGTTTGATTTTTCAGTGATTTTCCCAACTTTACCTTTCACAAAATTTACTCCCATTCCTTTTGCTTGTTCGTAAAATTCTTCAAATCCTTTTCCAAATGAACGAATGTTGATGTAATAAATGGTAACGTCGGCCATAGGGAGCGACCCCATTAGCAGCTGTGCTTGCTTGATTGAATACATGCAGCAAATTTGCGAACAAATGGGATTGCCAACGCTGAGGTCGCGCGAGCCTGTGCATAGAACGTAGGCAATTTTGTCGGGAATTCGACCGTCGCTGGGTCGAATCACATGATTGTAGGGGCGTGTTGGAGCCAGAAGGCGTTCCATTTGCATCGATGTGATAACATTCTGAGCAGTTTCGGAGCTGAATCGTGGAATTTTTACGGGGTCGAATAGATTGAATCCGGTTGCAACCACAACCGAACGCGTAATAATTTGGTATTCTTCGTCGTGCTGCATGAAATCGATGCATTGTGTCGGACAAGCTTTTTCGCATGCTCCGCAGAGTATGCAGTTTTCGATGTCGATAGCGGCAATTCGAGGGCTTGCAATATTGAAAGGAATGTAGGCTGCTTTGCGACCTACCATGCCATATTGATATTGATCGGGAACCACTACAGGGCACGCTTCTTCGCAAAGCTGACAACCCGTGCAATTGCTTTCGTCGATGAAGCGTGCATGTTTCACAATTTCTGCTTTGAAATAGTGGTTGTCTTGTTTGTGAATAGCTTTCACTTCGGTTTGAGTGAAAATGGTTACATTGGGATGGCGAGCTACTTCCGAAATTTTGGGAGTAGTAATACATGCTGCGCAATCGAGTGTTGGAAACACTTTGCTGAGGAGAATCATTTTTCCCCCAATGGTTAGGTCTTTTTCAACCAATAGCACTTTGTAGCCGCTGTTAGCAATATTGAGAGCCGATTCCACTCCAGCTATACCGCCGCCAACTACTACTGCATCGAAATTGAGTTTCTGAATAGATGGCATGATCAGGATTTTAATTTTTCAACCAGATTGTTGTTGAAGCTTTTGATTTGTTTCACAAACGATTCGCTACAAACCGAGCAAATGGCAGCCATTTTCAAACGCATGGGTTCAATATTGTTTTCTTTCATGATAGCATGTGTTTGAGCTACTATTGCTCCTGTTTTTTCGGTGCACGATTCGCCATAAGGGCAATCGCTTCCATCGGCAGCAATAAAAACACCATCGAAGCCTTGTTCGAATGCACGAAGAATCCATCGTGTTTTAATCATGCTTGAGCATGGAACAGCAATGGTATAAACTTTCGATGAATAGTGCAATTTTAGAAGCCCGGCCATGTCGATAGCCGGGTCTGAAATTTTCTCGGTTGAGAATACTAGAATTTTGGCAGCTTTTCCTTCCGGAATACCCATAATAATTAGTTTTTGCGCAAAAAGATTTTATAATATCCATTTTCTTCGAGAGTGCCAAGGTATTCGTGTCCTTGCTTGGTGCACCATTTTGGAATATCGACTCGTGTTCCTTCGTCGGCCGAAAGAACTTCCATTATTTGTCCTATTTCGAGAATGCCAATTGCTTTTTTTGCTTCGAGCAGTGGTCCTGGACATGCTGTTCCACGTGCATCAACGGTTTTTTCGGCAACGATTGTCATTAAATTTGTAGTTTCCATGGTTTTGTTTTTTTAGGTTAGATAAAGAGATGTATGTCGGCATTCTGTGCTGCGGTAATGTATTCGCTTATACCAACAATATCGTCGGCCCATTCAACGAAATCTTCAATTTTATTACCACCCCAAAGCTTACCAGCTAAGCCACAAATATGAAATTTTACGTTACCAATTTCTTTAGCTTCCATAAAAAACTGATGCCATTCCTTCACATTCAAATCTTTGCATGCAGCAATGAATTGCTCCCGATATTCAACATTTTCGGACATGTTGAGCTGGTCTTTGTTTTCTGCAATATCTTTCAAAAATGCTCGGGCACCTTGCATTAGTACATACACATCAATGTCCATATCGTCGGCAACAGCTCCACTCATGATTACGCCTGCTGCGGTAAGCTTATCGAGACTCCCACTGAAAAGAGCCATACACATTTTTTTGTTTTCCATAGTCTTTGATTTTTTTGTTTTTGATGGAACAAAGGTATTTCAGCTTTATTTCTAATTAAAAGTATAAAAGTGATGTTGGAAAACTTACCATGTGATTTTAATTTTGTATTTTTGTGATGTAAATCACGTTTTTGATGAAAAATAGCTGTCTTGATTGTCCCCATAAGTCGCAGGCCTCGAAATATCTTACCGATGAGCAAATCGAAAATCAGTCGCACAATTGTGTCGAACTTATTTTCAAACCTGGCGATAACATTATTCTGCAGGGAACGCTCTCGTCGAATGTTGCTTTTCTTAAAGAAGGTGTTGTGAAATTGCACATGCAAGGGCCTCTTTATGAACAGATTACAAAAATCACCAAGGCACAATCTTATTTGGCATTACCTACAACTTTTGGCGATAAGGTGAACCAATATTCGGTTACAGCCATCGAGAAAGCTGTTATTTGTTTTATCGACATGAATGTATTTAAACAATTTATCACCAGCAATCCATCGTTTACCTATCAACTTTTTATTGAGCTTTGTTTGAATGAACTCACAACGTTTCGCCGATGTGTAAACCGAACACAGAAGCAAATAAGAGGAAGTTTAGCTGAAAATATTTTGTTTTTTGCCGATTCTATTTATGGGAGCAACACATTTACTTTGCCACTGAGTCGCGAAGAGCTTGGAAATTTGATCGACGCAAGTCGCGAAAGTGTAAGCCGAATTCTGACAGAATTTCATGAGGAGAAAATTATCAATCTAAAAAATAAAAAAATCAGTATTCTCAATCGCGATCTATTAAATCTTATTAGCGAAAAAGGATAGCGATTGCTACGCTTTTTTAACGAAAATTCTTGAGTATCCGTTTTCTTCAACAACTCCACGAAATTCGTTTTCCATCATTCAATATCGTTTTCGATATTCACGAGAACAACGTGAGAGTGAGTTTCGCGAAATGTGAAACCATCATTAGGCAAGATACTCTCTCGCTAAATGTAGCCTATTTGCGCACTGGGATGGTGAAGATTCGAATGCGTTTCGACAAATTTACTCAATCTACAACTCAGTAAGCTTATTGTCTTTGAAATTTTGGTATGCTTCGGCAATGGTTGAGTCGGCAGCACCTATAAAAATGCGCATATCGAGGCTTTTCAATGCTTTTGCGGCTGTTTCACCAGGACCATTCCCTGTGATGAGAACATCGGGTTTGATCTCGAATATTTTTTGCGAAGTAGCTGTGCCTGCTCCATGTGCATCGTTTTTAACAGCACTGTTGTCGATAACCTCAAAGTTGTTGGTTGCATCGTCGTAGATGATGAAATATTCAGTTCTTCCAAAGCGTGGATCGATTTGCGATTTCATTGTTTTTCCGGTTGATGTGAAGGCAATTTTCATGTTTTTTATTTTAGTCGATTTTGTAATTGTTCCCAAATTTTTTTGAGTTGTAAAGAGTTATAGTTGGACTGTATCCAA